>JARROG010000001.1:0-29078 GCA_037384185.1 Anaerolineales bacterium
CCGAAGTTCTGCTCGATGGAGATCACCCAGCAAAAAAGAGAAGAAGGGGAATTCGGAGATAACCTCTCTTCCAAAACCCGAAAAATCATAATCCTGGATGACGCGGGAAGCTCTCCACCACCACCAATGTCCGAAGGAGGTCCCGTTGGGGGCGTTGACCAGGTCTTGAATATCCAGCCAGGACCAGAACCAAGAGCCCGGCTGTCCTCCGCTTGAACGCCAGAACAGCCCTTTCGAATGCAGATAATGCAAAAAACCTTCCCAGTTGCTGACGATCAGCGTGAAGAAGGGAGCCAGCAGGGCAGGCAGCAGGGCAGGCTGTCTTTTCTGCCCTTTTCGATTGCGCAGAGCCAGCAGGTTGTACAGCAAACCATAGGAACCCACAGCGGCCAGGGCGAAAGTCAGGGACACGCCAAGATTGAAAGCCACGCTGCCCAGGGTACCAGCCAGCTTGGCCAGCATGGCAACCAGGACATAACCAAAATAATAGTAAGAGATGGCATAGCCAGAAAGCCAGGGATCCCTGGGAGGCATACTTTCAGAACTCAAGATGGAATTGATGAATGCCAGCTCCATCGGTTTTTCTGTACCCACGATCTCAGGGTTGAGACCGCGGATCAACGCCATTGCTGAGAAAGCCGCCAGGAAGAGCGCTTCCGTAGAAAATACCAGCCCGCGGTGTTCCTTCAACCACACCCGGATCTCCTGGCCGCCAGTTCCCCGCAGCGAATACAAACTCACTCCGGCAATCAGCAGCAAAGGAAAAATCAGGCCGGCCAGATTATTCGCTGAAAATCCCAGACGGGTCAAAATCCAGAACAGATAGCCCCAGATCAACATGCCCAGGATCTTGGAAAAAGTGTAACCGCGGCCTGGCAGATCCTTCAACAGGCGAAAAGCCAGGGGAAAGACCAGCCATCCCAACCCAAGCATTATCAGATACCAGGCAATTAAATCAACCATCTAAACCCCAGGCTATTCAAAAATCGCTGGCAGCGTTTGGTAAATTGTGGTGTCCTCATTCTGGTAGACAACCTGCCAGTATTCTCCCTCACCCAGCTGGAATTTAGCAATTCCCTCTGGAAGATATTTTGCTCGCTCCAATTGACCGAGGACGATATAGCTGACTTGATATTCAGCCAGGAAATCACGGGCTTGACCAAGATCAACCGTGTCGTAGAATGAGTTGACCTCATCGACCCGGGAAAACACCCACTCGTGGGGAGTGATCGTCCGCTGCTGGCGCTGATGCCAGTTCCAGCCTACCACACCGGGCAGTCCTGTATAAACAGTGTACCGTGTGCCCCAGTGATATTCAACCTGATTGGCCTCAACAATGACCGGGGAGCCAGGGACATTGTCCTGCATCCAGCGGATAGCCCGGTAATCCTGAGAGAGATCCAGTACAGTATCAAGATCAATATAAGTTGCGTACTCCATGAACTCCATCCCATCCAGGGTATGGGGAGCTTGCGGGGCCATTCTGTCCTTGACTTTGGCCACACCACCCAGCAAGGGATACAGCGCAGCGCTGACGAGCAGGATATAAAGGACGAACTGCCAGCTGATCCGCAAGCCTGATTTTGGTTTGGCGCTGGATGCCAGGGTCCAAACCAAGGCTGCTGCCGAGCTGATCGACAGCAATGTCCAGGCTTGCAAGTAGAACTTGAAGACGGTGTTCATCCGTCCGATATCCCCTTCGACATATACCAGCTCCACCAGCAAGGTGATCGCCAATCCGGTCCCGATCATAAACAGCACAAAGCCTTTCATTAAATCCTGTCCGGGGCGCAGCAGCAGGATCAAGGCCCAGGCCATCAGCGGCAGCACGAACCAGATCACGTGCACTCCTGCACCAAGGATAGTGAACCCGCCAATCTGGACGGGATTCTCGAGAAATACACCGAGACTGATAACGGCTACCAGCAAGACCAATGCAGCGGCGATGATCAGCTCACGGATCTTGGTCAGCTCCCGGAGAGCGGAGACTGGTGTAGCAGCCATCCACTCCACCGTTTCTACAGCCATCCAGGAGACGATAATAAACAGGAATAATCCCCAGTGGACCAGATAATCATTGACTGGTGTGTGAGTGCCAAACCAGGGTTTGATGCTGGTATAACCTTCCCCGTACCACCTGGCGTAGGGTTGAAAGGTCAGATAAGCGAAGCCCAGGAAGATCGCCAGCTGCAGGGCAGACCGCTGCCAGGAATATCCTGCCTTCGTCCGCTCCCGCCACCAAGCATACAGCAGGGCGGCAGCACCCAATGCCAGATAGGGATAGAAATCCCAGGTATTCGTCGGACGCAGGACACCTACTGCCAGTGCACCACACAGTGGGACACCGATCAGCCGGAAAAATCCCCACCGGGATTCCCCTTCCCTACCGCTGGACTTAATGATCGAGAGGATCCAGGCTAGAGCGAACACTGTCAGGGGAAGCGCAATGAGGTGAGCGTGCAGATCTCCGTAGAGGAATGTGAAAAAGGGAAATTCCGTGATCGGACCGCCGTGTTCCGCTCCGATCGCCCGGCTGGGGTTCCAGTACCACTCATCAAGCCGGTAATGAAGCGTCGGCGTCCTGAATAACTGGATCAATCCAGCCAGGGTCCACTTGAAGCGCTGGAAGAATGAGCCGGTCAATACATCCACTCCACCAGAAGCCAAGCGCTGCAGCCCCTGAAGTACCATGCGCATCACTCCCAAATTGCCCAGGACTGCCAGGCCAAGCACTCCTCCCAGACCCCCGAGAAATGGCAGATCCTGGATATGGAGTTTTGAGCTGCGGCCACCCAGGAGATTCCAAACCAGGGTAAATGCACCCAGGCCCAGCATCATAAACAGGGTGGGAAGGATCAGGTTATAGGCCAGGGAGGGCACAACCCCCAAAAGCTTGGTCAGCACGCCAACATACACAAACCCATAGTAGTAATAGTTGATATACCCCCCGGCAAACCAGGGATCATAAGGCGGGAAGGTGGTGCTCTTCAGGACAGCGTTAAAATATGAAAAATCCATTGGCCGCTCACCACCCTTCCAAGGGTGCCACAGGTCGGGATTTCCAAAACGGATCAGCAGCGAGAGCAGGAACAAAACCAGGGCCAGGGTCTCAATCGTCAGGAAATATTTTTTTGAGTCTTTCCAGATCTGGAGCAGCTCATCCCGCTCCTTGATGGCAAGATAGATGCCCACAGCTGCCAATAAGAGCAGGACGCTGAAAATGGTGATTCTCTGAAAGGGGATACCCGCCGATCCTGCCAGCCAGACCAGATAAGACAGAACCAGCAGCCCGAAGGTCCTCGCCAGGGGATACCCTCCAGTATCGAGGCCTGGCAGCAGATGGCGAAGCAAGGGATAAACTAATAATCCCAGGGTAAAGACACTCACATACCACACCAGGACGGCAGCCAGCTGGCTGCGGTTTTGGAGCGCATTGGGATTGAAAATCTCGCTCCAGGTCCCACCCTGTCTTTGAACAGCCAGGCGGTCGGCCGGAAGCATCAGATTCCCGGGATGGCTGTCAGCTTGCTTGGGAGTAATGTGGATCACCTTGGTCAGATCGACCGCAGAGAGAATAGCTGCTGCACCCTGGGGATCATAATCAGCCGATTTCTTGAAAACAAAGACCTTGGGGTGATCATAAACAGTGAAGGCTTCTTCTGCCGGCTGATCATTGATCTCCCAGGACCCGATCTGGGGATTGGACTGGAAAGTCTTGATCAGGTCAAAACCCAAAGCTCCCTGGTAAGAGCCTGGGAGAGCCCGATTGTAGCAATTCTCAACCGTAAGATCAGCCGGGCAGCCCATCAGCTGGCGGTAGTATTCCGTGGTCAATGGGTAGCGCTCAGGAACGCGGGTGGTGGTGGCCCACTGCCGGCTGGAAGTGATCAAAATATAGTCTGCCTGATCCATTGTTGACAGGAAGCGGTCGAGCTTTTCCTGGTTGTCATCCCAGTACATTTCAAAATTCAACCCGCCCTGATAGATCCCGCCGAACGGATCATAACCATTCATCCGCAGCGGCAAACCGTCATCCCAGGAGCTCTCATTGGCAATTCCAATTCTTCCCAGGCTGATTGCAGTCCCTGAGTCCAACACAGCCAGGTTGAACTGATAGGTTTCTCCAGCCTGAAGTTCAACATGGTCAGATATAGAAATCCTTGCCTGGGACATTCCCCCTGAGAAAACCAAAATCCCTCTGGGTAGGAAAGCAGCTCTAATTGCTCACCCTCATCTGTATCGACCTCCAGCGTGGCCGGGCCGGGGATATTGTCAAGGATCCACCGCGTGGCTGCGACCCTGGGATGGGGAGTGGTGTAAATCCTCGAAAACGAGAAAGCCCACAGCGCTGTCAGTGCCCAGGCCAGACACCCAACCACCAGCACTCCAGTGCCCAGGGTTCGTCCAGAGATTTTGAAACCGGTGAATTTGAGCTCCCGCGCTGAGAGCTCTTTCCAGAGTTCGACGAGCAGCCAACCGGTGAATACTGCCAGCAGGGGATAGATCGGGAGCTGGTAGCGCATGGTGCTGTTCCACTGGATCGACTGCCAGGCAAAATACAGAGCAGTCCAGGCCCAGAGCACCAGTTCTGGTCTCCAAAAACGCCTGAAGAACAACTTCCAACCCTGCCAGATGAAACCAGACCAGGCCAGGATCCCAAAGGGTAAACCCAAACCCCACAGCACCATATTCTTAAAAGAGAACCAGACCGGACGCCGGGCCCACTGCAGGGCTGGCGGAAAATCCACATCGCCCGAAGCTTGAGCCTGGAGGGATTTCAATCCCGCGACCCAGGCTTCGTTGAGCCGAAAATTGAAGAAACCCGGTCCGGAAAAAGCATAGGGTTGGAATACACGGAAGGTCAGCAAGCTTGTCAGGGCTGCCAGCACCAGGTAGAAGAATATTCGCGGATAAAGCTGGCTTTTGCCTTCCTCATTCATTCTCATCCACTGGATCCAGGCCGCCAGAGGAAGGGTCAACGCAACTGGAACGGCACTGACCTTGGAGGCCACCGCCATTCCCAGGGAGACGCCAAACAAGAGATAAGAAACCAGGTCTATTTTCCCCTCAGGTGCGGTACTGATCTCCACTGCGAAGTAAAATGCCAGCAGAGTAAAGAAGGTGATGAAGGTGTCAACCGTGAAGAAATGGGACTGCTGGATTTGCAGGACAGCCATGGTAGAAAAAGCCGCGCCGATCAACCCGGCTTTTCTATTGAATAATCTAGCCCCAATAAAATAGACCAGGACCACACAGAGCAGATCCATCAGAGCTGAGAGAGCCCGGCCCACCAGGTAAACAGATCCGTAGCCGGTATTCCCGATCCATTCAGCCAAATAACGGACCATGAAAATGGGCAGGGTCCCATAGACGAAGAACCCGTGACCCTGATTATTCGGATTCAAGGTTGAAGTCGCAGTATCAAAATATGCGGTCAGGGAGTCCACTGGAACCAGGCTGGATTCGACCATGGTTAAAAAGCGCTCATCCGGATGGAGGTGCTGCTCCTCATCCCAGTCCATGCCAACAACCCGTAAATAAGCTCCGGCAGCCAGCACTGCGATCAGCAGCGCCAGACACAGCCAGCGGTTCAGATCTGATTTCATGGGCTGATCCATAATCCACTATCTCTCGCTTTCGTCATTCAGCACATAATAAAGCATAAAATCTCTGCCTTCAACTGCTGAATGGTAACTATCCAGGACCCCGTCTGGGTAAAGATCCTCCAGAACCGCGATCGCTTCCTGATCATCTGGTTTATAGATATACAGTTTAGGAGCCGGTGCTCCCAACGTAGTCTCGATCTCATCCGGCCAGAGAGCGTAATCTCTTACCTGTCCCACCGCCTGGATACCAACCAGGCGGGTATCCACCCAATGCGGATAAGGCACCACCCAGGCGCTGGTCTCATCTCCAATGGTACCCGCAAATTCATGGATCACCGCCCCAATCTCCGATGTGTTCCAGGCATTCCGCCTGAACTGCTGGTAATAATCCACAAACACCAGGCGGGCATTTTCCCTCATACTCACACCAATCAGCATCAAGACCACGCCCCAGGGTAGATACTTGGCCCATCCCCGGGAAAGATAGGACTTGAGATTGACAGCCAGGTTCTCAACCGCTATGGCAACGATCAAAAAGACCGGGATGATGGCACCTCCGCTTCTATTGAGAGACGGATTTTCACTTGGAAAGGCCAAAGAGAGGATTGACGGAAGCATCAGCACTGGAATGATGACCAGCAAGGTCAAATCCATCCAATGCCGTTTTTTTAGATAGCGGACTGCGATCAGGACCACACCCAGGCTGAAAAAAGCAGCCGACATCAATTCTAAAGCCGGCCGACCGGGGATGGAATGGACCCAGATCTGCCCGTTATCCCACTGGAACATGATCAGGGCTTTCCATGTATTCGAGAAGAAGATCGACCAGGGATTTCCGGGGAGCGGCGACTCCGCGTCTGACATGCGGGTGCGCATCCGGTAGGAGAACATATCATAATTATCCAGCGCATAGCGCCCCAGCGGCAGGAAAATGATCAGTGAGATCAGGCCCACCAGGACCAGGGCGATCACAGCCATCCGCCGATTTTCTTTAGAAGACGCATGCAGGAGGTAGATTGCCAGCAGCAGGATGACCGCGATCGGAACGATCCGGAAAGGGCTATATCCGTGCAGCCCGAGTCCCAGAAAAAGACCGGCGAACAGAAAATCGTTCCAGCGTTTTCGTTTCAGCCCCCGGATCAGGAAAAACAAGGTCGGCGCCAGGAAAGCGGGATAAAGGGCAAAGCGCAGCGCAACCCGGGAGATGACATTAGGCCAGTAAGCGATGCCGGCAAAAAACATTGCCAGCAGCCCCACCTGTTTATTCTTGATCTCCTTGCCAAGCAGGTAAATAAAAGGGAGCGAAAGATAACTGACCAGGCAGGTACCCAGCTTGAGGCTCAGGAAGGAGATCCCGGTCCCGAACAGCCTGGCCATAGCCGCAGTGAGGTACATCTGGAAGGCTTCCCGGCCCGTGTTGCGGGGAAAGAAGATCGCATACTGGCCCCGAAGCACATTGCTGACATCGATCAGCTTTTCAGCATGATCGCTGAACATTTCAGGTGGGACCTGATTGAGCCGGTAGAAACGGTAGAATCCCACTACGAGAAAAGCCAGAAACACCAGCACTGTCCAGGGAGTGATCCGCAGCTCTCCGTCCAGGAATCTCTTCCAGGCGGATCTGATCTGCAGCCACCATTGTTCAGGGACCCAGAGCGACCACCAGATCAAGGCCAACCCCAGCACCCAGAAACTGACATTAATAGAATTAAAAAGATTGCCTGCGAACATAACAAATGCCAGCAGGGAGAACAAGCTGCCGACCAGGAACTGTACCCAGCGCACCTTCAGCTGATCCGCTTCCCCTTCCTCAGGATTCAAAGAATCTGTTTTCCAGAGTTTGAAGATGATCAGCAGGACCAGACTCAGGGCTGCCAGGCAATAAAAAAAGATCACAAGTCCTTTGGAACGCACCTCAGGAGCAGCGAATAGCTGGGCGAAAATTGCCAGGAATGGCGGGACAGCAATGGAAATCAGAGGCCAGAAGCCGAATTTTGATCGCTCCCGCTCCAGAGCCGGTTGGGGAGGTTGATCCTCCGGTTGTTCTTCACCGTCCGGGATCTGGATTTGACCTTTTTTCCAGAATGTCAGCTTCTCTTTTACATAATCAAGGACACTTGGTTCTTCCATAATCTACCCTCAAGGGTGTTGATGCTCAGCTGATCAGCTTAGTGATGTAAAAAGTATAAACGCCCAGTGGGCTTTTGGGTTCTCTTAGATAATGGGGACGAGTTAAACGGTCTGCCAGTGCCAGATTCCAGCGGCTGGGAACCAGCACCCAGCGGTCGAAGAGGCGTTTACTGACCCAGGAAGGGATTCCAAAGAAATGCCCCCACTCCAGGACATGCAGCGCAGGGGGTGGAAAATAATCCCACCATTTTACAATTTCAAAGCCAAAACCTGCCAGGCGCTTTTCCCAACTCTCATGGGACTCACAGGTGTGGTGGCGGGAAATCCGGTTGAAAAAACCTTTATAAGCCCTGGACAGGCCGGAGATGCCTGGTCGATCCAGTAATCGCCCGATTGAAAGCGTATCAAGGAACCGGTGGTTCGGAACACAAAAGATAAAGGGCGCGCCGGGTTGCAGCACCCGGGCAGTCTCTGCCAGCACGGGATCCAGATCCGGGATATGTTCCAGAACAGAGTTGCTGATGGCACTGGCGAAATAGTTGGATGGATAGGGCATTTGATCCCCTGTGCCGCAGACCAGATGGCGGTAAGAACCGCGCTCAGCAGCTTCCTGAATAGGACCCCACCAGGGATCCAACCCCATAAAAAGAGGCCTGTCAAACGCCAAGGAGGCGAAATGGCCATCTCCACAGCCCAGATCGAGAACTGGTTCAGGAAGGGATATACCTTCATAAAAACGGGCCTCAACCGCTCTTAACAAGGCCCGAAAATAAGGCAGGTCGCGCAAGTGAAGCCCCAGGTAGTCTTTCAAGCCCTTTCCTCCTCCAACCTGGCATAAAGTTTTTCGTAGGTAGCAGCATTTGCCAGGGGGTCAAAGATCTCGGCAACCCGGGGAGGATCGCCTCGATAGGCATCCGGGCGGGAGAGGACCTTGAGGATGGTTTCTGCCAGAGCTTCAGAGTCACCAATAGGCACGACTTCCCCCATCCCGGTCAACTGCGGCGGCACCCGAACACCAGGAAGATTGGATGCAATCGACGGCGTACCCTGGATCATGGCTTCAATTTGGACCAGGCCGAATGTTTCGGTCGAGTTCAAGCTGGGAACGACCAGCAGATCCAGACAGTTGTAAAAGGCAGCCATCGCCCGCTGGTCAAGGACACCCAGGAACCTCCAGCTTCCCCCTTCTTGATAATTCTTGATGCGGGGATGGAGCCGATCAAAATATGCTCCCTCACCCATCACATCCTGATATTGACCGGCATAAAGCACCAGGGTATCTGGGAACCGGTCCATTACCTCGGGGAGGGCGTTGAGCAGGACTTCCACCCCTTTTTCAGAGGCAAATCGGGTCGCCATACCGATCACTGGGGAGCGATCGTCCGGATTCGCCTGACGCCGAAACGCTTCAACCTCTTCAGCCGGCACGGCAGGCATGACCACTGGAGGGTAAATCACCTCAACCTTCTCAGCAAACCGCTGTAAATACGGCGAGTGGGAGGCAAAGTCATCGGTATAGGCACAGATCTTATCCGCCAGGACCCCAGCCAGATTGTTCATCAGCTGGACAACCAGATTGATCAGACGATTGAAGGTGGATTTGGGAAGCTGCAAATCACAGTGATAGGTGATCAAGGTCGGCTTTCCCAGCAATCGCCCCCGGAGAGCGACCCCGGCAGCGTCGAATTGGGGCAGATGAAGGTGAACCACGTCATGGCTGGAAACCAGCTTCCAGGCCAACCAGCCGAAAGAAGGCATGATCACACCTTTGCTGATCCGGAAGGCGACTGGGGCGCGGACGATCCTGACTCCGTCCACGAATTCCTCTCTGGGCAGATCCTTTTCATACTGGGAGGTTAATACAGTAACTTCATGACCCAGCTGGACCAAGGTTCTTGCCAGCCGCTCAACATAGATGGTCAGCCCACTGGTATGGGGGCGATAATAAGTTAATACGGTCAGTATTTTCATGGAAAAGTAATCAGCTAAAACAACTGCCTGTTCGCTCGCACCCATTCAAAGAGCTGCCGAATCCCTTCTTTTACGCTAACATTCGGAGCCCAGTCGAAATCCTGGGACGCCTTGCGGATATCAGCGATGAAAACCCGCTGGTCGCCGGGTCTCCATCCCTCCCGGGCAACCGGGATCTCCCGGCCAAGTTCCTCTTCCAGCAGCGGACCAAATTCCTTCCAGATCGAGAGCGTATTATTCGGGCCGCCACCAATATTATATATTTGTCCAGCTGTCTTATCAATTTTGAGGGCTGCCTGGTCATAAGCTGCCAGCAGATCATCTACATAAAGCAGATCACGGACCTGTTTTCCATCGCCGTAGATGGTGATCGGTTTCCCGGTGACCGCTGCGATCACGAACCAGGCAACCCAACCCTGATCCTCAATTCCGAATTGGTGAGGACCATAGATGCAGCTCTGGCGGAAAACCACAGTAGGCAGGCCGAAAATACGGTGGTAATCCCGGACGTACTGATCTCCGGTGCCCTTGGAACAACCGTAGGGAGAATGGAAGTCCAGCAGCTGGGATTCCGATACTCCGTAGGGATGATCCGGGAAATAATAACTGTGCTCTCCTTCCGCGACCGGGACATCATCCAGATTTCCGTATACTTTATTGGTGGAAGCGTAAATTACCAGCGGTTTCTTTTCTGATTTCCGGGCGGCCTCCAGAACATTGAGTGTTCCCCGGGCATTGATCTCAAAATCGGTTTGCGGATCGACCACGGAGGTGGTCACCGCCACCTGGGCGGCCAGGTGAAGGATCCGATCCACTCCTTTAACGGCTTCTTCCAGGGCTTTGCTGTCCCGGACATCCTCTTTCAGAAGCTGGAAGGAACCCTTTCCAAAGGTATCCTCCAACCAGGCAATATTTCCAGGCGTTCCTCTCCGAGAGAGATTATCCAACAAGACCACGTCTTCGCCCCGTGCCAACAACCGGGAAGCGTAATTGGTCCCGATAAATCCTGCCCCTCCAGTAATCAATGTCTTTACAGTCATAATCCTTCCCCTTGTTCTGGCTGATTTCTAAACCGCCACACTTCTCGCAGCCCTACACCCTCGCGAACCAGACCAAACGCACCAAAACTGGTTGTGATCAGCAAATTCAAGACATGGCTGGTCAGAGCATAGCTAAATGCCAGCGATTGATCCACACCAAAAGCCATCAGGGCCAGGGTGATGCTGGCTTCAAATAAACCAATATTACCAGGAGACGAGGGAACAGAAACCCCCACGGCCACCGCTCCCAGGGCAAAAACCGCCCAGATCAATTGGGCCTCCGGTATGAATGCCTTCAACAGCAGGAACTGCAGCGCCAGGGCAATACCCCAGCTCAAGGCCATGCCCACAAAGACCTGTAAAAGCCGCAGTGGATGGGTTAGCACCAGCATACTGGTCAGGATCTGGCGGATGAATTTGACCAGTCTCGTTCTGAACCTGGCGCTGAACATGGAGGTGTTTTCCAACCAGCGAAGGATCTCTTTTCGCTTGGAGACCATGATGGACAAAGCCATTAAACCCAGAACCACCACCCCTGCCAGCAGATAGACGGTAGTGATATTTGCCTGGAAATCGAACGCGAAAGGCAGCCCGATGAACAGCAGGATCAGTGCGAACAATCCGTCGATCATGCGCTCAAGCGCGATCGGCGGCAGGGCTTCCCAAAATGTTAGCCCGGAGGGCATCAGCAGTAAAGCCCGGGAAATTTCTCCCAGGCGGAATGGCAGCAGCGTGTTCACAAAATACCCGGCATTGATGATCAGGAATGACTTACTGAGAGAGATCCGTTCCTGGAGGATCACCCTCCAGGCATACGCCCTGGTGATCAGCGAGGCGATTACCAGACATCCTCCCAGCAGCAGAGTCTCAACTCGTATGGCTCGGAAGGCTGCCAGCGCTCTTTGTCCATCTGTCAGAACGATCAGCGCAGTTAGGCTGGCAATGCTGACCAGGATCCCCAGGATCAAGCGAATGGTTGAGCGTTTGTTCTGGGTCTCAGTCATCTTCCAACCTCAACACAGCCATGAAAGCATCCTGGGGGATATCCACGTTGCCAATCCGCTTCAGACGCTTCCTTCCAGCTTTCTGATTTTCCAAGAGCTTCTTTTTCCTGGTGTAATCCCCCCCATAAAGCTTGGCGGTAACATCCTTGCGGAGGGCCTTGATATCCGTTCTGGCGACAATTCTTCCTCCTGCGGAAGCTTGAATGGGAATCGCAAAATGCTGGGGAGGGATGAGGTCCTTCAAACGGGTGACCAGAATCCTGCCCTTCCGGTAAGCTTTTTCGCGATGAACAATAGATGCCATCCCATCGACCGGCTCCCCATTGACCAGAATATCCAATTTCACCAGGTCACCTTTGCGGTATTCAGCAAAAGAATAATCCATTGATGCATATCCGCGTGAAACGGATTTCAAATAATCAAAAAAATCGACGATCAATTCTGATAAAGGCACCTGAAAGTTCAGCTGAACGCGGTTGGGCGCGGGATATTCCTGGCTGACATACTCTCCCCTCCGATTGGTCACCAATTCCATGACGGGACCATAGTAATCCAGCGGCAGGAAGATCTGCACGTCCATCCAGGGTTCCTGAATCTCTTCCACTTCGGCGCTGTCAGGCAGATCCGCAGGAGAGTTGATTTCCAGCACCTCTCCGTTCCTCTGAAGCACACGGTACTTAACTGATGGAGCGGTAGCGATGATATCTAGATTATATTCCCGTTCCAATCTTTCCTGGATGATTTCCATATGGAACATACCCAGGAACCCACACCGGAAACCAAGGTTCAAAGCCTGAGAACTTTCCGGCTCAAATACCAGGGCAGCATCATTCAGCTGTAATTTCTCCAGGGCATCCCGCAAACTGCCATAACCTTCATTGTCTACTGGGAAGAAACCTGCGAAGACCATCGGCTTCGCTTTTTTATAGCCGGGCATTGGCTGAGACGCCGGATTGCGAGCGTAGGTTATCGTATCACCGACCCGGCATTCGTGAACGGACTTCAAACCAGTAGCGATATATCCCACCTCTCCAGCGTGAAGCGTATCCACTGGTTTCATTTCTGGCGAAAATACTCCCACTTCAAAGGGTTCAATTTCCTTGCCTGAAGCCATCAACAGAAGCTGGGGCTGGCCGCTGACCTGGCCATCGAATACCCTGACATAAGCGATCACGCCTTGATAGGGGTTGTAGTGGGAATCAAATATCAAGGCCCGCAAGGGAGCGGATGGATCGCCTTGAGGAGGAGGCACCTCCTCAACGATCTTCTCGAGGACAGCTTGAATATTCTCTCCTTCTTTGGCTGAAATCCGCAGAATACGATCCGCCGGTGTGCCCAGGATTCCGCTGATATCCTGGGCGATCTCATCCGGGCGGGCAGCATCCAGGTCGATCTTATTGATGATCGGGATAATCTCCAGATCTGCCTCTAAGGCTGCATACATATTTGCCAGGGTCTGAGCTTCCATTCCCTGGGCAGCGTCCACTACCAGCAGCGCGCCCTCACAAGCTTCCAAGGCCCTGGATACTTCATAACCGAAATCGACATGTCCCGGGGTATCGATCAGGTTTAATTCATATTCAATCCCATCTCCCGCCTGGTAGCGCATCTGGACCGCGGAAGCCTTGATGGTGACTCCATTTTCCCGCTCCAGATCCATGTTATCGAGCACCTGGTCCGCCATATCCCGCGCAGATACGGTACCCGTGATCTGCAGCAGGCGATCTGCCAGGGTCGATTTCCCATGATCGATATGGGCAATGATTGAAAAGTTGCGTATCCTTTGGCTGTCCATTAACAGGGCTAGTATACCCGATGAGTTGAATTGAGGGAAATGGTTTTCAATCCCCGTTTCCTCCACCTTCGAGGACCCGGACCAGAAAATAAAGGGCAAGCATCACCAACCCTAAAATGAGGATCCCTATCCCCAGGCCAAGATTGTCTGCCAGGTAACCAAGCAGGGGGGCAAAGGCAGCGGTCAGGATGGTGGTGATCTGCGACTCAGCCGACAGACCAGATGCCATGATCCTGGATGATATCTGGTCGCTGATCACACCAACGTTGATGGGTCTACGCAGGTTATTCATCAGGAAGATCCCGATAAAACACAATACTGCCAGCCACTGCCATTTAAGGGCTGAAGTCAAGCCCGAGGCTACCAAGAGTGCAACCCCAATCAGATAGGTGATATTCACGGCAGTCCTGGGATCAGGGAAGAACTGACTGACCAGATAAGCATTCCGGGAAGCAAAGCTGGTCAGCAGGAAGATCCCAAAATAAACCAGCCCAATTATTAAGGCTTCCTGCTTGGTGTCGTCCAGGCCTGGGAAGAGGGCAATCGACAGCGCCCAGGCTGCCAGCAAGGGCTGGAGATAATCTTTAACGGTTTTAAAAGCTGCCGAATAGCTGGCGCTGTTCAGCAAGGGTCGCAGTTGGAACTGATCCCGAAAGACCTCGACAAAACCCTTTACAGTAGTTCGGACCTGCTCCCGCAAGCTCACCTCCCGGCTGGATGAGATCTCCCCATCAAGCTCCTGCGGGTAAAGTGCCAGGTTGACCAGATCCAGCACATAAGGAATGACGGTGGCTAAAAAGATCACCCGGTAATTCCCGGTGGTAAAGACCAAACCCGCTGCAACCAAAGCGTTGATGGCTGATCCAAGTTGGGAGGCACTGCGCGTCAGGCCGTAATAAGCTACTTTAAGACCACTGATCCCATTAATCTTCAAATATTCCAGGATCAGGGCCTTGTGGGTGCCGGATCGGAATGCCTCCCCACAGCCAAACAGGATCATTGCCAGAATCAGAATCCAATAAGTTTGAAAAAAATACAGGAGAAGAAAAGAGAGTATATACGACAAAAAGCCAGATACCATGGCTTTCCGCCGTCCAAAGGAATCCGCGAGTACACCTGTTGGAACCTCCAGGATATTTACGGCAATATCCCGGACGGAGTAGAGGATCCCAATTTGCAAAAAAGTCAAGCCATTGGCACGGAAGATCAACAGGATAAAAGGTTCAAAAAAGCGCAGGTTCTTCAAGAACCCATAGGCGGAAAAACGGTAAAACATGTGGTCCCTGGGGACCAGCATGTCATCTTTCGTCATCCCAGTTCCTGGGGAAATAAGGGAGAAATTAAATCTTCTGGCTCTCTATCCTTCCAGCCAGCTTCCCGGTAAGCCAGCCAGGCGACAAATTCCTGATTGCCAGCGGGACCCTGCAGCGGGGAGCGGATCACACCCCGGGGATGGTAGTTCTCACTCCGAGCAAACTCAAGCACATCCTCGAGCACTCGTCTGTGGATAGCTGGATCCCGGATCACACCGGCACCCCGGGCAGACTCCTCCCTGGCAGCTTCGAATTGCGGTTTGACAAGGATCAATGCTTGACCCAACCCATCCTGATACCATTGGGTCATAGCTGGAAGTATTTTCTTCAAAGAAATAAAGGAAACATCGGCTGTGATCAAATTCACTGGCTCAGGGAGGCTCGCAAGATCCCTGGCATTGGTCCGCTCCAGGACGACCACCCGGGGATGGTTGCGAAGATTCCAATCCAGCAGGCCGTAACCAACGTCAATGCTATATACCCGGGCAGCGCCCTGCTGCAGCAGACAATCCGTGAATCCGCCTGTGGAAGCACCAACATCGGCACATACCAGCCCTTTCACAGTGACCGGGAAATTCTCAAAAGCAGCCTGGAGCTTCTCTCCCCCCCTTGATACGAAACTCGCATCTTCAACCAGCTGAATGACATCCTGGCTGGAGACGATCTCTGCGGGCTTTACGATCAGCTGTCCCCTCCAGAGCACCTTGCCAGCCATGACCAGCCGCCTGGCCTGATCAAGATCCTCAGCAAGTCCCCGCTCCACCAGAAGCTGGTCGACCCGTTTTTTATCTGCCATAGACCTATTTTAGCACGGGCAGGTTATCCAACTGCAAACAGGAAGTTTCCCTACCCCCGCTATTTGTTTCATGCTATTATTTTGATATGTTCTCTGCCCTGCTCAAAACCATACGTCCCAAACAATGGGCCAAGAATGTCTTCATTTTCACGGCCCTGGTCTTTGACCGCAAGCTGTTGAATTCGGATGCTTTCCTGACAACCCTGGCTGGCGCGGCCCTATTCAGCCTGGTAGCCAGCGCAGTTTACATCTTTAACGATATCGCGGATCTGGAAGCAGACCGGCAGCACCCTACGAAAAGAAATCGGCCAATTGCTTCCGGCAAAATTTCCCTTCCAGCAGCCTGGACGGTCGCTATCATTTTACTGCTAATTTCCTTCCCGCTGGCCTACATGCTTTCGCCCGGGTTCCTGATCATCTGTCTGGTCTATTTTGGGCTGAACCTGACCTATTCGGCCAAGCTGAAGCACATCCCTCTGGTTGACGTCCTGGTGCTGGCCTCCTTCTATCTGCTGCGGGTGATATCAGGCACAACCCTGATCGAGGTCAAGCGCTTCTCCCCCTGGCTTTATGTGGTTACCGGCCTGTTCGCCCTGTTCATCGGTCTGGGGAAGAGGCGGGCTGAGCTGGCTCTCCAAGCGGAAAGTTCTGGCAGCTCCCGCCCGGTCCTGGATGGGTATTCAGTGGACCTGCTCGATCAGCTGATCACGATCGTCTCCGGGACCACGATCGTGGCTTACAGCCTGTACACTTTTTCCGCTCCCAATCTGCCCGAGAACCACTCCATGATGCTGACCATCCCCTTCGTCCTTTACGGCATCTTCCGCTACCTCTATTTACTACAATGCGGGGAGGGAGGAGCTCCGGAGGAGATCGCCCTGGCTGACCGACCGCTCCAGGCGTCAATAGCCCTCTGGTCCGTTGTCATCCTGCTGGTGTTCTACCTCTACTGAGCCATGCCTGCCTTCACCGCTGCTGCCCCCGCGAAGATCATCCTCTTTGGCGAACACGCCGTGGTTTATGGTGAGCCTGCTCTGGCAGTCCCCGTGACCACACTCCAGGCCCGGGCTGTTGTCAGTGCGCAGATCGGAGGAGCACGAGGGGAAATCCTGATCGATGCACCTGATATTGGATTATCCAGCCTGGCAAATGAACTTGCCAACGATCATCCACTGCGGGCAGCCGTGGCTGCTGCTGCCGGCACCAACGATCTCAACCAAATTCCTGCCTGCCGGATTTTGATCACCTCGACTATTCCGATCTCCTCCGGGCTGGGCTCGAGCGCAGCTGTATCGGCAGCAGTCATCCGGGCTTTTTCAGCTTTCCTGGGAAAGCGGCTTGCTGACGATGAAGTCTCAGACCTCACATTCCAGGTTGAGAAAATCCAGCACGGCGCTCCTTCAGGGATCGATAACAATGTCGTGGTCCACCAAAAACCAGTGTATTACCAGAAAGGGAAAACATTGGAGTACCTTTCCATCAAGGAGGCGTTCGAGATCCTGATCGCTGACAGCGGAATTCCCGGCAGCACGCTGACGGCAGTCGAATCGGTGCGTAAAAAATGGCTTGCTAATCAGCAGGACTGCGAAAAGTTATTCTCCAGGATCGGCGAGATCTCCAGATCAGCCAGAGAGATTATCACGCGCGGTGATCCCAGAGATCTGGGCCCACTGATGAACGAAAACCAGGAGTGCTTGAGAGAGCTGGGTGTATCCCTACCTGAACTGGACCGTTTAGCGGAAAGCGCCTTGGAGGCGGGGGCTCTGGGGGCAAAACTATCCGGCGGCGGCCTGGGCGGCAATCTGATCGCACTTAGCGATGATCAATCTCACCGGATCGAAGGGGCATTATTGGATGCAGGCGCACAGAGCGTGCTGCCAACAACAATTCACAGTTGATACCCCGGTTTTTATTCAAACCTTCACACATATATTCTTTATTAAACTTCTTATTGTGTCGGACAGCCTGAACAAAGGTCTGTGGTAAGATAACCTGGCATTTTTTGGAGGTTGAATCCTTATGAATTTCGCGATGTGGCGTCGTGCCCTACAGATTATTCCCCGAATCAGCAAGGAAGAGTGGGATGAGCTCGATATTATCTCGCGCTGGCTGATCGCCACCCGGGCTGCTGTGATGGTGATCACCATTTTGTCGGCTGCCCTGGCAGGGATCTTTGCTATCCGGGCTGGCGCCTTCAATTTCTGGCGCTGGCTTCTGGTCCTGGTCGGACTTTATCTGGCACACGGCACGAACAATTTTCTGAACGACTACACGGATTATGTCCGGGGAGTCGATGTTGACAACTATTATCGGGCTCAATATGGACCACAGCCGCTGCTGCACGGGCTGATGACCAAAAAGCAGCTGTTGACCTATGCCGGAATCACAGGAGCCCTGGCGGCAGCCTGTGGGCTGGCCCTAGTCTTAATGCGGGGTGAATTGACCTGGGTGCTGATGGGATTGGGTGTGGTTTTCGTGCTGTTCTATACCTACCCCTTGAAATACATCGCGCTTGGTGAGGTGACTGTGCTCCTGGTCTGGGGGCCTCTCATGGTAGCAGGAGGCTATTATGTCATTACCGGCCTGCCGTGGGATTGGACCATAGCCCTGGCCAGTCTTCCCCATGCAGTGGGAACTACGTCAGTCCTTTTTGGCAAACATATCGATAAACTCCAACAGGATAAAAAACTCAAGATCCATACCCTACCGGTACTGCTGGGAGAGACAGCCGCCCGCTGGACAATGACAGCCATGCTGATCTCAGCCTACCTGCTGGTGATCTACCTGATCTGGATCCGTTTCTTCACACCGGTAATGCTGGTCACCTTGCTGGCTGTACCTACCCTGGTAGAGATCTGGCCCATCCTTTCCAATCCAAAGCCGGCAGAAAAGCCAGCCGATTTCCCTGATGTCTGGCCCAATTATTACGTAGCTGCTGCTTTTCTCCATACCCGGCGTTTTGGAGGCTTATTTCTTTTAGCCGTGATCCTTGACACGGTAGTACGAGTGCTCTGGCCCGCATTCTGGAGCTAAGCACAACGGGGTCCAGATCCTGGGACCTGACCTGGACCCTCGACACTTGCTTGACCCCCTCAAATTGGCTGACTACAATAAGGTTATGAATAAACCCGAAGGATCTTCACCAGGGGCTCGACTGGTTTTCCTGAAATTGGGGGGGTCCCTGATCACGGATAAACAAACCCCACGCACCGCCCGGGTGGAGATCATCCAACGCATCTGCGGTGAGATCAAAACTGCCCTGGCTGAGGATCCAGAACTGAGGATCTTGCTGGGGCATGGCTCAGGTTCTTTTGGTCATGTCTCAGGCAGCAAATACCAGACCCGGGATGGAGTGAGCTCCCCCTCGGACTGGCTGGGTTTTAGCAAAGTATGGCAGGACGCTTCAACCTTGAACCGGCTGATCATGGAAGCGCTGAACACTTCGGATCTGCCAGGGATCTGTTTTCCTCCCTCAGCTGGCATACTCTGCCAGGGAAGGAAAATCCTGACCTGGGACTTAAAGCCGCTGCGGGCCGCTTTGAATCACAGACTCATCCCCGTTGTATACGGTGATGTCGTTTTTGACACGGACCTGGGAGGAACCATTCTTTCTACAGAAGATCTTTTCGTCTTCCTGGCGAAAGAGTTTAAACCGGACCGGATCCTGCTGGCAGGGCTCGATCCCGGGGTCTGGAAAGATTACCCGGAAAAGACCAGCCTCTTCACAGAAATCACCCCTGCGGATCAGGTCCAGACTAATGAAGCTGTCGGCCGGTCAGCAGCAACAGACGTCACGGGCGGTATGGCAGAAAAGGTCAACCAGATGCTGGAGCTGATCAGCTCGAACCCTGGGTTGGAAGCCGTGATCTTTTCAGGAGAAGATCCAGGCAGCATTCAGCAAGCGCTGCTGGGGACAGTTTCCGGCACCCGCATTCACAGCTGAAACCCGGATTGCCCCACACCGCGAGGATGAATCCGCTCAGTTATAATGAAGGCATACTTAGTATCGTTGAGGTTCAATGGAAGTCTTAAATAAAGCTCAGCAGGACCTGCTTGCCAGGGAAAGACAAGTACTTAACAACCTGCAGCTAACTCTGGTGGAATACGGTGTTCAGGATAGGGATCAGCAGGCGCTGATGGAATCCATCCAGCAGCTGGACGATTTTTTCCTGCTGGTCGTCGTGGGTGAATTCAACGCCGGGAAAAGCTCATTCATCAATGCTCTGCTGGGAGATCGCATCCTGGAAGAAGGCGTGACCCCCACCACAACCAAAGTGAATATCCTCCGCTATGGGGAAACCAAAGGAAAGACTATCCTCAGCGAGAACATAG
Source organism: Anaerolineales bacterium (assembly GCA_037384185.1). GTDB lineage: Bacteria > Chloroflexota > Anaerolineae > Anaerolineales > UBA11858 > B10-G9. The sequence goes on from JARROG010000001.1 coordinate 19,988, forward strand.
AAAGCTTGACGCTGCCGGCTCCCTACTTGAAAGATATCAGCATTGTCGATACGCCAGGAACCAACGCGGTCATCCGTGAACATGAGGAGATCACCTCCCTCTTCGTTCCCCGCTCCGATTTGATCCTTTTTGTCACCTCGGCGGACAGACCCTATACGGAGAGCGAACGCGCCTTCCTGGAGGCCATCCAAGCCTGGGGGAAGAAGGTCGTCCTGGTCATCAATAAAATCGATATCCTGGAAACGGACCAGGCCCAGCAGGAAATCCAGAAATACGTCGCTGAGAACGTCAAGAATGTGTTGAAAATTGATCCAGTGATCTTCCCCGTCAGTTCCCGCCTGGCGTTGAAAGCTAAGAAAGGTGAGCCGGCTGCCTGGGAAAAGAGCAAATTCGAGCCCCTGGAAACCTACATCCTGGAGACCCTGGATGAGGAAAGCCGACTGAAATTGAAGCTGCTCAATCCCTTGGGGGTGGGCAAACGCCTGACGGATCAGTACTCCGAGTTTTATGACAGCAGAATAAAGCTGTTACGAGAAGATCTGTCCTTGATCAAGGACATTGAAGACCAGCTGAATATTTTTCGGAAAGATATGCTGGAAAGCTTCGAGCTGAGGATGTCCGACATCGTCAAGGTCCTGCTGGAGATGGAACAGCGAGGAGAGGATTTTTTCAGCGAATACATCCGGTTAGCCAGGATCTTCGATCTGCTGAAAAAGGAAAAAATCCAGGCTGCCTATGAGAAGGAAGTTGTGGCAGATGTGCCGGATCAAATTGAGAAGAAAGTCACCGGAATCATCGACTGGCTGGTGGACTCCAACCTGAGGCAGTGGCAGGCGATCACCGACCATATCGCGGAGGGCCGCCAGAAGTATAAAGGGCGCATGGTGGGGGATATCGGGAGCTTCATCTATGACCGGGAGCGGCTGATCATCAGCATCCGGGATGAAGCTAACCGGGTGATCAAAACTTATGATAAAGTCCGCGAGGCGGATGAGATTGCCCGCAGATCCCAGAACGCTGTTGCTGCCACAGCAGCTATCAGTGCCGGGGCGGTAGGATTGGGAACCCTGGTTGCTGCGCTGGCATCCACAGTGGCAGTGGACGTCACGGGGATATTACTGGCAGGTGCAATGGCAGCTTTGGGTTTATTCATCATTCCCACACGCCGCCGGAATGCCAAGAAGGAAATGCGCCAGAAGGTCAAAGCATTACGCGACCAGCTGACCAGCGCCCTGACCGAGCATTTCAGCCAGGAAATTGAACGCGGCCTGCAGGATATCTGGGATACCATAACCCCCTATACAAGGTTCATTCGGGCAGAAAACGAGAAGAACCAACAGGCCCTGGAGACATTAAAGGGCTACCAGGCTGAAATTATCCAGCTTGAGAGCGAAATCGAGGGATCAAACAGGGGGTCGTAAGTTGACAGCGGCCTGGCGGTGAATTATAGTGGTTCTGCTTATCCACACCTGGAAAGCGAGGATTCAATGGCAATAACAAGAGAACAGAGAGAAGAGCTTGAAAATACCTGCCTGGCCCCCTACGGCATCCGCAGCAAAGACAGCAAAGGCCGGGCTTATCCAGATACACCCCCCAAATACCGGACAGCATTTCAGCGGGACCGGGACAGGATCCTGCATACAACCGCTTTCCGCCGCCTGGAATATAAGACCCAGGTGTTTCTCAACACGGAAGGTGATTATTATCGGACCAGGCTGACACATACCCTTGAAGTCGCCCAGATCGGCCGAACAGCTGCCCGGGCGCTGGGAGCCAACGAGGATCTCGAGGAAGCCATCTGCCTGGCCCACGATCTGGGACACTCCCCTTTCGGACACTCTGGTGAACACATCCTCAATCAATTGATGGCAGACGAGGGCGGCTTCGACCACAACAAACAATCTCTGCGAATCGTGACCAAACTGGAGAAACGTTTTGAAGATCACCCGGGGCTGAACCTGACCTGGGAAACCCGAGAGGGCATCGTCAAACATGAGACCGAATATGACATCTCCGACGCAAATGATTATGATCCTCATCTGCGGGGGCACCTGGAAGCCCAGATCGCCAATGCTGCCGATGAACTGGCTTACTCAGCCCACGACCTTGATGACGGTCTGCGTTCTGGCTTGATCACCTCGAGAAGTCTCCAGGACCTGGAAATCTGGAATATGCTGGTTGAAAGCGTGGGATGGCAGGGAAGTGTTCTGAACGAACTGGACCGAAAAAAGATCATTCGCAGAATGATCGGGATCGAAATGAGGGATCTGATCGAAACCACCGACAAAATGATCCAGGAAAGCGGGGTGTCGTCTGTGGAGGAACTGCAGCTGCTTGATCACAATGTGATCAGCTTCAGTCCGGAGCTTGATGACATGAACAGAGCCCTGAAAGACTTCTTATACGCAAATCTCTACAAACACCACCGCGTGATCCGCATGCAGGTAAAAGCCGAGGGAATCATCAGCGACCTGTTCAACGCCTACGAACAGAATCCCTTGATGCTGCCGGAACATATCCAGGCCAATATTGAAGCAAGAGGCCTCAAGCGGGCGATCTGCGATTATATTGCGGGAATGACAGACCGATTCGCAATTGATGAACACCAAAAACTATTTGACCCCACCAGACGACCGTAAGCATCCATTTGAAGGAAAAAACGTATGCAGGATCAAGATAAAATCTATTTGACCCAAGAAGGCAAGCAAGAACTCGAGGCGGAATTGGCTGAGCTGGAAGGTCCGCGGCGGGAAGAGATTGCTGCTAGATTGAAGTCCGCTATCGAGATGGGAGATCTATCAGAGAATGCGGATTACCATAAAGCCAAGGAAGACCAGGGCTTTTTGGAAGGCAAGATTCTGGAAATCAAACACACCCTGCACCACGCGATCGTTATCAACACGAATGATAACGGAAAGGACAAGGTCACTGTTGGCTGCAAGGTAACCGTCCAGGAAGATGATTTTCCACCTGAGACTTATTACCTGGTAGGCAGCAAGGAAGCCGACCCGACAGCCAACAAGATCTCCCATATCTCCCCCATCGGACGCGCGCTGCTGGATAAGCGGGTTGGTGATTCGGTGGATATCAAGACGCCAGGTGGTGAGTTCAACCTCAAGGTCCTGAAGATCGAATAGTCAGGACAAATACCCTGATAAAAAAATACTCCCGGAGCAAAATGCCCGGGAGTATTTGGTTAATCAACCTAGGTATATGTTAGAACTCGTCAAAATCGAAGGCTTCAGCCTCATCAACCCCATCATTGGGCCAGACGGATAATTCAATGGATAGACGCTCAAAGAAGCTTTCCTCTGGAAGTGGGCCTTCACCGTAGCCCATATCCATCACCCGGCCAATTACCTGCAGGTTGTTGGTGCTGAGAATAAACTCGACTCCGGGCTCCGCCAGCACTGGCTCGCCCTTCTTTTCCAATTCAGAACGGATGACATCGTCATAAAAAGCGTGGCCGCTCATCAGGACTTTCGTCACCGTCTTGATATCATTCTGGTCAAATAGCCAAACTTCGAAAGCAGTCACCCGCTTTGGCTCCCCGACACCGATGGCTTCCGAGATACCTACTCCGCATTCACCAAGGAACTCTCCGGCGGCAGATTCAATGCTGAAGGAATCATCGAAAAGGTTATCACCCAGGACATAGGTTGTGACAAACTGATGCATGGGTGGTGCCTCACCCTTATCAGCGTAATCCGTGGTATCGATCTTCGCAGTGATCTCCTGGGCCATGTTCGCTGCACTCTTTGGGGAGATGGTGCCTCCTGCTGAACGCCTGGCCAGGAAATACCGCACTACCAGAGCCGCTGCCAGCAAGACAGTGATCAGCAAAGCCCATTTGAGCAAATTACCGCCTGATTTTTCCTCCACCGGAGCATAGTCTTCCAGCGGATCGGTGAACATGCTCATCTCCACAACAGCCCGGAAAGAATCGATATCGCTGATCAGCTGTTCCTCGGGATTGAATTCGATGTCAGACAGATATTTTGAAGCGTCTTCACCCAGTTGATTGTAGCGAGCCTCCGCCAGGGCCGCATCCTGATTGAGGGCATAGGAATCGATCGCCATCCGCAGGTAATCTACTTTGAGATCCTCCCGCAGAGTTGCGATATCCCCATCCACATATTCGACCGGACTGATAACCCAGCCATAAAGCAAACCCAGGATGATTCCCACCACTACGCCGACAGCAGCCATGATGGGCGGGCTGTTAATCCCTTTCTTGAAACTTTCCTGTACAGTGTCCATAGTCTATCTCCGTTGAATATTGGAAGTTGTGATACCTGGAGGCTGGCTACTGATATTGTAGACGAGAGATGGTATTCCTGCAATGCTCTCCAGCCTCGCACTCTTTAGATGCAAGGAATGTGCCAGACTGCAAGGAGTTGACAGGGATTTTGGAAAGCATCAAACTGGGCCCATTTAATGAAAAAAGCGGTGGAAAGCAAATTCCACCGCTTTATTTAACCGGAGTCCGCGTTTCAGTCCTCTTGAACGATTTTTTTCTTGCTGAACTCAAGAGAACATTCAGTACATTCAGCCCGCTTTTTATTCTTGTCAACCAGCAGTCCCCCACAGTTAGGACAGGGCTGTGGCAGAGGTTTCTTCCAGGAGGCGAAATCACATTCGGGATAATTCTCACAGCCGTAGAATATCCTGCCTTTCTTGGTTTTCCTCTCAATCAGTTCTCCGCCGTCCTCAGGACAGGTTACGCCGATCTTCTCGACCCAGCGCTCAGTATGCTGACATTCAGGATGGTTGCTGCAGCCAACGTACAAACCATACCGGCCCCAGCGCTGTACCAGCTCGCCCCCGCACTCAGGGCATTTTTTATCCACTGGAATATATACTGGCTCGATCTCAGGCATCTCTTCCCGGGCATATTCCAGCTGATCAGCAAAGGGACCGTAAAATTCCCGAACGCTTTCCCGCCAATCCTTTTCGCCGGAAGCCACCAGATCGAGTTCTTCTTCCATCTCAGCCGTGAAACTGGTATCGACAATTGACGAGAAATATTCCGAAACCAGGTCATTGACGATAAACCCTGTCCGGGTTGGGACCAGCCGCCGATTGTCTCTGGTCACGTATCCGCGCTGCACAAGTTTCCCCATGATTGGCGCATAGGTTGACGGCCTGCCAATCCCGTTCTCTTCCAGGGCGCTGACAAGGGAGGCCTCAGAAAACCGGGCTGGAGGCTTCGTGAAGTGCTGATCCGGGAGCAGCTGCAGCAGGCGCTGAGTCTGGCCTTTTGCCAAATCATCCGGAATGCTTTCCAGATCTTTTTCTGCGTCAGAACCATTCCCATTCGGGCGGCTGTAAACCTTTAAGAATCCGGGGAATCTCAATTTCGAGCCTGATGCCCGCAGGACATAGGCGTGCTGCTGGCCGTCTGCGCCCACAATGACGCTGATGGTATCATATTCAGCCTGTGCCATTTGAGATGCCAAGAAACGCTTCCAGATCAGTTTATATAGTCGGTACTGGTCACCCTTGAGGTAGCTTTTTATAGACCTGGGGGTTCTGGCAACCAGGGTCGGCCGAATAGCCTCATGGGCTTCCTGGGCTCGTTTGGTTTTAGTCTCGTACTGGGGAATCTGCTCCGGCAGATAATCTGTGCCATACACCTTTTCAACAAATTTCCGGGCGTTGGTTTGAGCGACCTCAGCGATATTGGTGGAGTCTGTCCTCATATAGGTGATCAACCCGGTTTCACCGTCATTACCGACATCGATTCCCTGGTAAAGCTGTTGGGCGACTGCCATGGTCTTTTTTGCAGAAAAATTCAGCTGGCGAGACGCTTCCTGCTGAAGCGTGCTGGTGATGAAAGGGGGATAGGGATTGCGAACCCGAGAACCCCGCCGGATCTTGCGGACCTCATAATGGGCCTTTTCCAGATCCTGGATGACAGGATCCAGCTCGGCTTTGGACTCAATCCGCAGTTTTTTTCCATCGATATGGGTCAGACTGGCTTTATAACCAGTTTTCGACTGGTTCCCTTCAGGGAGCAGCTCAGCTGCAATGGACCAGTATTCCTGGGGTACAAAGGCTTCTATCTCCCGTTCGCGGTCCACGATCAAGCGTAGAGAGACCGATTGCACCCGCCCTGCAGTCAGGCCGCCCCGAACCTTTTCCCACAGGATAGGGCTGATCTGGAAACCTACCAGTCGGTCGACGATTCTCCGGCCCTGCTGGGCATCCACCAGATCCATATTGAGCTTGACCGGATGGGAAAATGCATCCTGGATAGATTCCTTGGTAATCTCATGGAATACCACCCGCTGGGTTCGATCTGGATCCAAATCGGCTGATTCCATCAGGTGCCAGGCTATGGCTTCCCCTTCCCGGTCAAGGTCGGTTGCCAGGTAGATTTCCTCTGCCTCTTCGCCCAGTTTTTTGATCTCTTTAACAACGTCCCTTTTATCATTTGGAACGCGGTAGGTCGGTTCAAAATTATCATCAATATCAATAGACAGGCGGGATTTTAGCAGATCTCTGACATGGCCAACGGATGCGACCACGGTAAAGTCCTTTCCCAGATAGCGGCCGATGGTGCGGGCTTTGGCCGGGGACTCAACGATCACCAATTTCCCGTTGCGAGGTTTACGTTTTGGTTTACGGCGGGTATTCTCTGGCGGCGTGAGGCCTTCATGGGCCGCAGTCTTCCCCATCCGAAACATATTCGTCCCGCAAACAGAGCAAACCCCCGATGTGGCTGGCGTTCCTGTTTTGGTGAACACAGCCTGGGGGGACTCCATCTCTCTTTTTTCCTTACACTTCACACAATAAGCCTTCAAAACCTACCTCCCAATAAAAACTAAATTAGATCCGTCCTGCCTGATTCTTTAAGCTGCTTCACTGCCTGACGCACATCCTGAGCTCGGCTGCGGTCGCAAATCAACAGGATCTCTCCAGTATCAACTACTATCAGGTCCTTGACTCCGATGGTGACCACAGTGCGGGGATTCTCTTTTCCGTGCACGATTGTCCCTGTAGTCTCCAGAGAGAGATGTTCACTTCCCTGGACAATATTTCCGTTCTCATCCGCTGGCAGCAAGTCGTACAGCGCTTCCCAACTGCCCACATCATTCCAATCCAATTTCCCCGCGGGAATCACTGCAACCTGTCGGGCATTCTCCATAATTCCAAAATCGATCGTTTGCGGTTCAATCTCCGGCCAAACACGGCGGATGGTCCCTTCCCACTCTGGAGTATCCCAGGCTTCCTTAATAAGGGAGAGCTTAGAATCCAGGTTTGGCATCTGGCGTTTGATCTCCTCCAGGATCGCTTGTGTTTGCCAGATGAACATCCCGGAATTCCAGGAATATTCTCCACTGGCAACCATCTTCTGCGCCTGTTCCTGATCGGGTTTCTCAGTGAACTCACGCACTTGATATACTTCCAATCCCTGATACTTGCCCAGCTCTTTTCCCTGCCTGATGTAACCATATCCGGTGGCTGGAAAGCTGGGTGTGATACCCAGGGTAACCAGATAACCTTCCGTAGCCACCTGGTAGGCAGCGGTAAGAAGCTGCTGGAAAAGCTTTAAATTACCAATGATATGATCCGCTGTCAAGACTGCCATCACAGAACCAGGGTCCTTGAGGTTCAAAGCAGCAGCTGCATAGCCCACCACGGAGGCTGTTCCTCGAGGCATGGGTTCCAGTAAAAAATTCTCGGCTGGAATCTCAGGGAACTGGGATTGAAGAGCAGGCACCTGGTCTTCGACAGTCATCACCATGATGCGCTCAAGGGGAAAGACCCCCTGCAGACGGTCCACTGCCACCTGGAAGAGGGATCGGTCCCCATCCAGACTGAGCATCTGCTTGGGACGATTACGGCGGGAGAGCGGCCACAATCTGGTCCCTCCTCCTCCCGCCATGATCACAGCATAATAATTTTCAAACATAGCTCGTTCCTTATCCTGCCTGAACTTAACTATTCCGGTATCCCGCAGTCAACTCCTGCACCGCGACATACTTCATCCCAAAGGTCTTGCGCACCATGCCCTTCAGCTCCATCAAAGCCAGAGTCGCTGTGACCTCTTCGATGGGCAGTTTGGTTCTGGCGCTCAGCTCATCCACATGCAGCGGTTCATCTCCCACTGCCCTGTAAAGCACCGCCTCTCGGGGATTAGCCGGAAGCGATTTTCGGATCACCTGCTGTTTCTCAACCAGCTCCATATTCAGCAAGTCTAACACATCCTGAGCTTCCAGCAGGGGATGAGCGCCCTGTTTGATAAGCAGGTTGGTCCCCTTGCTGGTGGGCGAAGTGATCTTTCCGGGCACTGCAAAGACATCCTTTCCTTGTTCCGCCCCATAGTTGGCGGTGATCAGCGCTCCGCTCTTTAATCCAGCCTCGATGACCAGGACCACCCGAGATAATCCGGATATGATCCTGTTTCGGGGAGGAAAATTACATCCGTCGGGGGGTGTGCCCGGTGGATAATCACTGATCAGGGCACCCTGACGGCAGATTCTTTCCGCAAGCTCGCGGTGTTCTGGCGGATAAATATAATCCAATCCGCTTCCCAGCACAGCCAGGGTCCTCCCGCCTGCATCCAGCGCCTGGCGGTGAGCGATCCCATCAATCCCGCGCGCCAGACCGCTGATGATGGTAATTCCAGAACTGGCGAGAACCCCAGTGATGGTCTCAGTGATCTGCCGTCCATAGCTGCTGTAGCGGCGGGTGCCTACCACACCTACACTCCAAATATCCTCATCCAGCAAACTTCCTTTCAGATAAAGGACGAAGGGAGATTGGCTGATGTGGCGCAGCCGTTCGGGATATGATTTGTCCTCCCAGGTGAGAATCCGGATCTCATCTTCGCGGATCTCCTCCAGCACTGCATCCAGGGATACTTTTTTACGAACCTGAGCCAGCTGCTGACAGAGCTTACCATGGATCCCTGCTTCCTGCAGCTGTCCGGGATTCGCTTCCCAGGCTGCCTGGAGGCTGCCAAAATGCTCCAACAACCTCTCTACCCGAACCGGACCAATGCCCTTCACCAGACTGAACCCGACCCAATATTTTAGCTCTCCGTCCATCCATCGCCCCCTTGATGACCCAGGGCGCGATCAGA
>JARROG010000002.1:0-18129 GCA_037384185.1 Anaerolineales bacterium
GGTTCATCCTTCGGCTCATCGGCGATCAATGCCTCAGTGGTGAGGATCATTGCTGCGATGGAAGCTGCGTTCTCAAGAGCGCCGCGGGTAACCTTGGCAGGATCAATCACACCGGCGTCGACCATGTCAACGTATTTCTCGCTGAGCACATCAAAACCAATGCGGTTGTCCTTTTTCTCTGCCTGCTGCCGACGGACATTCTCGAGGATCACCGCGCCATCCTTTCCGGCGTTCTCAGCAATTTTCTTGATGGGAACTTCCAAGGCGTGGCGGACAATCTGAACACCTACCTGGGCATCAGCATAATCCATCTTGAGTTTGTCGATTGCCTTGGTGGCGTTGATCAGGGCTACGCCTCCACCTGGAACGATGCCGGCTTCAACCGCCGCACGGGTGGCGGACAGAGCATCTTCCACTCGGTGCTTCTTTTCTTTCAGTTCAGTTTCGGTGGCTGCGCCAACACGGATGATGGCCACACCGCCGGACAGTTTTGCCAGACGTTCCTGCAGTTTCTCGCGATCGTAGTCGCTGGTGCTGGAATCAATTTCGCTGCGGATCTGCTGAATGCGGCCTTTGATCTGGGAGGAATCTCCCGCGCCGCCGACAATTGTGGTGTCATCTTTGGTGGAGATCACCTTTTCAGCTTGTCCAAGGTCATCCACAGTAGCGCTGTCCAACTTGCGGCCCAGATCTTCAGAGATTACAGTGGCACCGGTCAGGATAGCGATATCCTGTAACATCGCTTTACGTCGGTCGCCAAATCCAGGAGCCTTGACTGCCAGAACATTGATCATGCCCCGCAGCTTATTGAGAACGAGCGTTGCCAGAGCTTCTCCGTCGATATCTTCAGCAATAATCACCAGATCTCTTTTACCGATCTGGACCAGGCGCTCCAGCAGAGGTACCAGGTCTGCAGCAGCAGAAATCTTAGAATCGTGGATCAGCAGATTGGGCTCTTCGATCACGGCTTCCATATCGTCGGCATTGGTGACGAAATATGGGGAAAGGTATCCACGATCAAACTGCATACCCTCAACATACTCGGTTTCAAATGCCAGAGTTTTGGATTCTTCCACGGTGATCACGCCGTCTTTGCCAACTTTGTCCATCACATCCGCGATCAGTTCACCGATCGAGCGGTCCTGAGCGGAGATACTGGCTACGTTGGCAATCTCTTCCTTGGTGGTCACGTCAATGGCACCTTTACCAAGTTCGTCAGAAACTGCTTTCGCGGCAGCTTCAATGCCCTGTTTAAGCAGCATGGGGTTGGATCCGGCGGCCAGATTCTTCATACCCTCGGTTACGATGGAGTGAGCCAGGAGGGTTGAGGTTGTGGTCCCGTCACCAGCGATGTCGTTAGTCTTGGTGGCTGCTTCTTTCAGCAGCTGGGCACCCATGTTCTCAAACTTGTCGGTCAGCTCAACTTCTTTGGCAACAGTTACGCCGTCGTGAGTGATTGTGGGGCTGCCAAAACTTCGGTCCAGGGCGACGTTGCGTCCCTTGGGACCTAAGGTGGTGATAACGGCTTTCGCCAGTTTATCCATTCCGACCTGCAGTTTGCGTCGGGCTTCTTCTGAGAATACGATCTGCTTTCCTGCCATAGATTTCTACTCCTTCCTTATCAAAAAGAATTCACGATTTTCAATACAATACCTTCCAGAGTCCATTTTTCGCCCCTGGAAACTTTGACTTAGCAGTCAGACTATTTGACTGCTAAGTTAGCGGTGAATATGATAACTTTCTTCGAATTGAAAGTCAAGTTTATCAGACCGCTTTTATATGATTCTTATACTTATCTGATGTCGAATCTGCCGCGGATCCAACAGTCAGGGTGCGGGGGTTTCATCTACGAACTGACAAATGTCTTCGTTCTCTGCCACGATGCTCATCAAAGTCGCATCATTCCCGAAAGCGGCCTTGATCTCATTCTGGATCTCCAGGGCCTCAGGGCAGTAATTTTGTTCCGGACGGCTGAGAGCAGCCAACACGGAAGCGTAGCGGGCGTAGTAATAAGCCACATCAAAATTGGTGAGTTCCAGCCCCTGGACAGCAACTCCCCCGACCTCGTTCTCTTCCGCGGTACAGCCTACAACGGCACATTTCAAAACAGGCAGGGCGCCTTCGTAGTTGCGAGCCCGGACGTAGATATCACCCAGCTGGCCATAGGTGTCAGCGTTAGTGGGGTTGATGGCGATAGCCTTTTCCCCGTTAACTGCAGCGATGAAGAATTCGCCATCTCGCGAATAGGTTTTAGCGATGGCGATGTAGGGCAGCGGATCCTCTACCCCGTTTGATTGGTTAATAGAGATGGCTTTGGCGAAATACTCAAGGGCGGTATCGTAAACCTTTAAAGCTCGATAGATGACGCCGATGCGGATGTAAAGGAAAGTGAGGTTGGGGTTGATCTCTGCAGCTTTTTCAAATTCCTCAATGGCATAGCGGTACTCACCCAATGATTCCAGGACGGTGCCGTAGACACGGTGGGTATCCATCAGCTCCGGCCCCTGATTGACTGCCAGCCGGGCGCTCTCTTCCGCCTGGGCTTTCTGATTCTGGTCCAGCAGCACCTCAGCATAAAATGCCAAAGCGAGGCTGTTGTTTGGGTCAAGGGTGATCGCCAAGTTGGCTGCCTGTTCAGCCTCATTCAGCCAATCATCCTTCTCTTCCTGAGTAGCAGCAGACGAAGTGGAGGACCAGTCCAATACCAGGGCGCGGATTGCCTGGATGCTGCTGTCGTCCGGTGCCAGTTCAGCAGCCTGCTCGATTTCCTGCCTGGCGGTCCTAAGGCGTTCGGTACGTTCTTCGGTAGTGGAAAGCAGGGCAGAAGAGTAGGTCAGCAGTCGGGCTAACTCAGCTCTGACCTGGGCGTTATCCGGGTAGCGCTCCAGAACGTCATAATAGGCATCAATGGCGTCCTTTCCTTCCGGGTCGTATATTTTACCGGCTTCAAAATAAGCTTCTCCTTCCAGCACCAGGGAGTCCACAGTCCGGGTAGCAGTGGGTGTAGGAAGAAATAATGGCTCATATTGGCCCTGGGGGTCATTCACTTCAGAGGCAAACCACAGCCCAGCTCCGATAAGAGCGATCAGGATCAGCACCCGCGTAAAGTTGAAAGCAGGCTGTTTACTGGTGAAAGTCGGTCTCTTTCCGGTTAGTTTTCTGTCCATGGTTGATCTATCTGGGGCAGGTTATGAGGTTGAAATGCTGCCAGAGCTGCAGGGAAATTCAGGGAGTGGATGTGGCTTCAGGAGTATTTTCTGGCAAACTGGCTGTGCAGATTGTCAGCCCTTCATTGGCGTTGATCACAGCGACTTCGTCATCCCGAACCTGGCTGAGCATGGTTTGAAAGACGGGCAGGGCCTCATCACAGCGGTTCAATCTGGCCAGCGTCAAACCGTAAGCTGAAAAGATCTCGATCACTTTGGGCTTATAAGATAGCGGTACACCTTCGACAATATCTCCGTCTTCGGTGGTTCCTCCTCGAACTGCCAGCCTAAGATACTGTAAAGCCTGGTCGTAATCCCTGTTCCTAAAATGCAGTACACCGAGATTGCCTTGCATGAGGGGATCTTCTGGAGCATCTTTCACCGCCAGTTCACCGTATTGGATCGCCTTATTGTAAACACCTTCCAACAAGTAGATGCGGGAAATCTCATAATCAGGCAGGGGATCCGTAGGGTTGAGTGCGTTCGCCTGACTGAAAGATGTCACTGCCTTGTCATTTTCCTGGTTAGCGTAGTAGGAGTAGCCCAGCATGAGGTGCAGGTTGGGTATAGCATTGTTAATATTCAAGGCTGTCTGATATTCGCGGATAGCCTCACTGTAATTCCCGGTCCAGTAGAGTACATAGCCGCGGGCCCGGTGGGCTTCCAGGAGGTTTGGTCCTAACTCCAATGCCCGCTGGGATTCCAGGCTGGCAGCTTCGTATTCCTGGCTGTCGATCAATATCTCCGCGTATACCGCATGCGCCAGGGGGTTCTTATCTGCAAGTTCAAGGGCGCGCTCGATGGATGTTTCGGCTGCCAGAATATCACCCTGAAAATCCAGCGCCCAGGCTTTCATAACGTGGGCCAGTGGATTGTCTGGGCTGCGCAGCAGCGCCAGCTCTGCGTTCTCCAGAGCGGCATCAGGATCACCAGCCAGCATTTGGACCCGGGCCAGGGAAACGTAGAGAGAAGAGTCTTCTGGGTTGGACTGGATAGCTTCTTTATACGCTTCGATGGACTGGCTCAGCTTCCCTTCCTCAAAAAGGGACTGCGCCCTATTTACGAATATCTCTGGATTTTCGGTGGGTGTCACGGTGGGGATGAAGGGTGGGTCAATGTCCGGAACCACCCGCTGATTGAAATAGACGATGGCTCCGATTAGAACTAATAAAAGAACGATCCGCCAGGGATTTGCCCGCCTGCGCGGTTTTTTGGTCATTTTCCAGTTGCTGCCGTTTAGATACATGCGCACATCTTACCACTCTATAAAAATTGGCGTCAAGGACTCCAGAAAACTCTTGAACAGCCAAGCGAGCCGATTAGGGGCACCTTGCATATCCCCCCGCTCTCAGCTAGAATGAACCCATGCGCTTTGATATTTTTACGCTTTTCCCTGAGGTTTTCCCAGCCTATCTGCATGCCAGCATTCTCCAGCGAGCCCAGGAGATGGGTCTTCTGGAGGTAGGTATTCACAATATCCGGGACTGGGCAACAGATAAACACCAGGTGACTGATGAGCCGCCATACGGTGGAGGAGGCGGTATGGTGATGAAACCGGAACCGATCTTCGCTGCCGTGGAAGAAGTGCTTGGTCAACCTCCCGATTGCCCGGTTATATTAATGACGCCCCAGGGTGCGCGGCTCGATCAAGCCAGGGCAGAAACGCTCGCTCAGCAGCCGCGCCTGGCGGTGATCGCCGGTCATTATGAGGGAGTGGACGAACGCGTTCGGGAACATCTGGTCACGGACGAGTTGTCGATAGGGGATTATGTTCTGACGGGGGGAGAACTGCCCGCGCTGGTGCTGGTTGATGTCCTCACCAGACTGATTCCAGGGGTGCTGGGAGATCCCTTCGCTGCCGCCAATGATTCCCATGCCAGTGGTTTACTGGAACATCCCCACTATACCAGGCCTGAAAACTTCCGCGGCTGGCAGGTCCCGGAAATCCTGCGATCGGGTCATCACGCCCGGATTGAACGCTGGCGCAGGGAGCAGGCCTTGAAGCGCACCCTGGAAAGACGGCCCGATCTGCTGGAAAACTTTGACCTCACTCCTGCGGATGAAGATTTCTTGGAATCCTTGGCGCAGGATAGAGATTAATCCTGCTGAAACAGGCTTCTTGAACTACCACTCAACTGCCTTCCCACCTCAAGCTGACCTAACTGTTAATATCATATAAGAAACACCCTTTTAGCACCCTCGTTTCTTGACTGCTAAACCCCAACGTGTTAAACTATCACCCGTTAGCACTCTCTTCAAGAGACTGCTAAAAAGGGAATATGTCTGGTTTAACTGAGAGACAAAAACTGGTTTTGGCCCTCTTGGTCCGTGATTATGTTGAACGGGCCGAGCCGATCAGTTCCGGGCGATTGGTAGACAACTACCAGCTCGATTTCAGTCCGGCTACGGCCAGGAATGAGATGGCCGAACTGGAAGGCGCGGGCTTTCTTTACCAGCCTTATACATCTGCGGGCAGGATACCTACAAAAGAAGGTTATCGATATTATGTTCGCAAATTAATGGGTGAGGATAGGCTCCCTAAGCATATTCAGGAGATGATCCGGCATCAGTTTTACCAGGCTCGTCATGACGTGGATGACTGGCTGTCCCTCTCAGCCTCTGTGCTGGCGCAGCACTGTGGAGTAGCCGCTATCGTCACTACGCTTCATACTGAAGAAGCTCGCTTCAAACACTTGGCACTGCTTTCTACTCGCGGACGTCAGGTTTTGGTGGTGATTATTCTCAACAGCGGAGAGGTTCATCAGCAAACCTTGGTGTTGGATGAGGGATTGACCCAGGCAGAGCTTACAACTATGGCTGAGCGGATCAATCAAATAGCTGCCAAGATGGATGCCAAGCAGCTGCAGCAAGTAGAGCTGCCTGCTGGAAATCCCAACTTAGAGGCGATATTCCGGACCGTCCGCCAGACCATCCATGGCTCGGAGGTGGTAGTTGCTGGCGAAATTTACCGTGATGGGCTGGCAAATATGCTCTCTGAGCCTGAGTTTGCAGAACCGCATAAAGCAAAGCGGACTCTAGAGATCTTCGAGGATCGCGCCATGCTGGATGACCTGCTGACAAAGACCATCTTTGAGAGTGACTCTCCGGGTGTGCACGTGATTATCGGGGGTGAGGATGTTTGGGAGCGTCTGGAAGACACCTCGCTGATCCTGGCCAGCTATGGAGCCAGCGATCGCACCATGGGGGCGTTAGGAATTCTCGGGCCAATGCGGATGGCATACTCCCGGGGGGTCCCGACAGTTAGATTTGTTTCCGAATTGGTCAGTGAACTGATCTCGGAATCCATGAACAAGTAAATACAGGAATCAGATGCGTTATGAAAGATAGAAGACAAGAATCGGAAAATTCCATTATAGGTGATCAGCAATCTCCGACCAATGACAGTAAGGATGGGTTGGGAGACCAGGAAATCCTGGATATTCGTGAAGCAGAACTTCCGGAAGGGGATATGACGCTCGAAGATCAGCTGCAAGTGCTGAAATCTTCTCTGGAGGAAGTGACCGACAAAGCGGAAGAATATCTCGATGGCTGGCAGCGATCAAGGGCCGAATTTGCTAATTATAAGAAGCGCATTCAAAAGGAAAACGCTGATATCCGCCAGTTTGCCAGAGGTGAGGTGATCAAGATCTTCCTGGATGTGCTTGATGACTTAGAAAGAGCCCTGCAGGAGGAAACGCAGAACCGCGTTGATCAGGAATGGGTTGAGGGAATCCAGATCATCTATCAGAAGCTAAAAACCCGCTTGGAAGCAGAAGGCGTCCGGCCGATGAACCCCTTGGGAGAGGAATTCGATCCCCATATCCACGAGGCATTAATGAAAGAAGAAACTGAGGACTATCCGAGTGGGACCATCATTGGAGTGATGCAGGAAGGCTATTGGATTGGAGACCGAGTGCTCCGCCCAGCCCAGGTCCGGGTAGCCGCATGATTATAGAAATTATCAGAATGTATCGAAATAACAAGTAACGGAGGAAAATAATGGCGAAAATCATAGGAATAGACCTAGGAACGACAAACTCAGCAGCAGCTGTGATGGAAGGCGGTGAACCGACCATCATCCCATCAGCGGAAGGCGACCGGCTGGTTCCTTCTGTAGTGGCCATGAACAAAAACCACGAGCGAATTGTGGGCCGCCCGGCACGCAACCAGGCGGTTGTCAACCCGGAAAATACCATCAATTCCATCAAGCGTTTTATGGGTGGGAAGTATAATTCCCCGGGTGTTGAGCGGGCCAGAAAGATGGTCTCGTATGAGACCAAAGAGGCGCCCAACGGTGACGTTCGGGTGGTCATGGACGGTAAGGAATACTCTCCGCCCGAAATCTCAGCAATGATCCTGGCAAAGATCAAATCTGATGCAGAAGACTACCTGGGAGAACCTGTAACCCAGGCTGTTATCACCGTGCCAGCATATTTCAATGACAGTCAGCGTAACGCTACCAAAGATGCTGGCAAGATCGCCGGTTTGGAAGTGCTCAGAATCATCAATGAGCCTACCGCATCTTCACTGGCCTATGGTCTGGATAAGAAGCAGAACGAGGTCATCGCTGTCTACGATCTTGGCGGTGGGACATTCGATATCTCCATCCTTGATGTGGGAGAGGGTGTCTTTCAGGTACGGTCCACCAGCGGTGATACGTTCCTCGGTGGTGACGATTTCGACCAGCGCATCATCGACTATTTGGCCGATGAGTTCAAGAAGGATGAAGGCATTGACCTGCGCGAGCAGCGCCAGGCGCTCCAGCGCTTGCGGGAAGCAGCCGAAAAAGCCAAGATCGAGCTTTCCAGTATGCAGCAGACTGAAATCAATCTGCCTTATATCACTGCAGATGCATCTGGACCGAAGCACCTGGTAAAGAAGTTCACCCGCTCCAAACTCGAGCAGCTTACTGGCGACCTGATCGAAAAATCCATGAAACCTGTCAAGCAGGCGCTGGATGATGCTGGATTGAAACCAGCGGATATCGATGAAGTCGTGCTGGTTGGCGGAATGACACGCATGCCTGCAGTGCAGAAGGCTGTGACCGATTTCTTCGGAAAGGACCCCCATAAGGGTGTCAACCCCGACGAAGTGGTTGCTGTCGGAGCGGCCATTCAGGCTGGTGTGCTGGGCGGCGAAGTCGATGACTTGCTGCTGCTCGATGTGACCCCGCTAACGCTGTCAGTGGAGACTTTAGGCGGGGTGGCTACACCTTTGATCGAACGCAATACCACCATCCCGGCCCGGGAAAGCCAGACTTTCTCAACAGCTAGCGATAATCAATCCCAGGTCGAGATCCATGTCCTTCAGGGAGAGCGCTCCATGGCAGCTGATAATAAGTCGCTTGGGCGCTTCATCCTGGACGGCATTCCCCCGGCACCAAGGGGCATTCCTCAGATTGAGGTAACCTTTGACATCAATGCCAACGGGATCCTGGAAGTGACTGCGAAGGATAAAGCCACTGGCAAGACTCAGAACATCACGATCACGGCCAGCTCTGGCCTGACAGATGATGAGATCGAAAAGATGCGCCAGGAAGCTGAGCGCCATGCGGAAGAGGATCGGGTCAATAAGGAGCGCATCGAAGCTCGCAACAATGCCGATACGCTGGCGTATTCAGCCGAGAAAACTCTCAATGACCTGGGAGATAAAGTCCCAGCAGATGTCAAATCCGACGTGCAGGAGAAGATCTCCGCCGTCCGCTCCGAATTGGAGAAAGAAGAAACTGACACTGCCAAGCTGAAAGAGCTGACCGATACGCTCTCCACGTCCCTCCAGAAAGTCGGTGAGGCGGCCTACCAGGCAGGAGAAACAGGCCAGGGTATGCCGGGAGCCGCGCCAGAAGGCGGAGAAGGCAGTGAAAGTGACGAGGGAGATGTTGTTGAAGGTGAATTTGAGGATGTATAATTGCTGAGTTGCTAACTGTTCAAGAACCGGGGAAGTACCTTCCCCGGTTTTGGACAGCTGTTTGTTGAACACCATACCAGACGGTTGAATCTATGTCAAAACGTGATTACTATGAGGTGCTGGGCGTTTCCCGGGATGCTTCCGATGGAGACCTTAAGAGTGCTTTTCGCAATTTAGCCCGGAAATACCACCCGGATGTCAACGGCGCTCCGGATGCCGAAGAGAAATTTAAGGAAATCAATGAGGCCTACGGGGTGTTATCGGATCCGGATAAGCGCGCAGCTTATGATCGTTTTGGACATCAAGGGGTGAGAGGCCCTGGCGGCGGCCCTGGTTTTGAGACGGTCGACTTCAATGATTTTGCGGATATCTTTGGGGATATGTTCGGGTTTGTGGATTTGGCGGACGGTCCAGAACGGCCAGCCGAAACGCTCCACGCCGGGGATCCGATCTGCAATACCAGGTCGCTATTTCATTTACGGAAGCAGTCTTTGGCACTGAAAAGGAAATCGATGTCACCAAAGACGAGACTTGCGGGACCTGCGGCGGGGATGGTGCGAAGCCAGGAACCTCTCCTAAAACCTGTCCTGAGTGTCAGGGACGCGGGGAGGTCAGGCAAACTCGCCAAACCCTCCTGGGCTCCATGGTCCAGGTGACAACCTGCCCGGTTTGTGGGGGACGCGGCAAAGTTGTGGAAGCGCATTGTCCTACTTGCGGTGGTGGAGGAAAAGTACGGGAAACCCGGCGCAAGAAGATCACTGTTCCAGCTGGAGTCGATGACGGGACCAGGATCCGGTTAGCGGGAGAAGGCCAGCCTGGTGATAATAACGGTCCTCCTGGTGATCTGTATCTGCTGATCCGGGTTCGCCCACATAAGTACTTCCGCCGTAGGGAAAGCGATATTATGCTGGACCTCAATGTCAATATTGCCCAGGCAACGCTTGGCGCCGAAGTAAAAGTCCCCACAGTGGATGGGGATGTGATGCTCAAGATTCCTCCCGGCACACAGCCGGGAAAAATCATCCGCATGCGCGGAAAGGGCGTTCCTCACTTGAGAGGAGGCTCCCGGGGAGACCAGCTGGTGGTAGTTAATATCACCATTCCCACCCGCTTGGATGATGAGGAGCGGGAGCTCTTTGAGCAATTGGCGGAAAAAATGGACAGCGAGGTTCTGCCCCAGGAGCGCGGCTTCCTGGACCGTTTGAAGAGCGTCCTGGGTGGGTAGCATGTCGTTTTCTTGGAAAGAATAATCAAGGTGCAGACCGGACTGGATTCCAGACGGATTGCACCTTTTTGGTTTTCTATGGCTGAATCAATTCAAAAAACAGAATGGGAACACTTCAGAGTTGAGATCGACCAGGATTGGGCGGAAGAACTGGAAGTTCTGCTGGGAAATATCCTGCCGGGATCGCTGGTAGTGGAGAAGAATTATGGTGACCTCTTTCTGTATGAACTGCCTGACTATCAGGGTCCGGTGATCATCCACGGATATTACCCAGTAGGTGTCAGTTCAAAGATCCGATCCCAGATTCTGGCAGCGCTGCAACAAGCAGGTTGTACAACAGAGCCTGAGTTTACCCCTCTTAAGATCGAAAACTGGGCGACAGCCTGGCAATCCCGGTATCAACCCATTCCTCTTGGACAGCGGCTGATCGTGGTTCCTTCCTGGTTGGAAAATCCTCAACCTGATCGATTGGCGATCACCATGGACCCAGGTGGATCTTTTGGGTCTGGAACTCATCCTACCACCCAGCTTTCCCTTGAGCTATTAGAATCCTGGATTACCCAAGCCGAGCCGTTTCGGATGATAGATATCGGTTGTGGTTCGGGGATCCTGTCCATTGCGGGTGCAAAACTTGGCCTCAATCAGGTGCTGGGGGTTGATGTCGATCCGGAGGCGGTGGAAATATCCCGCCAGAATGCAGTGGACAATCTTGTTAGCGAGAGGACCGACTACCGATTGGGATCGGTCAAGGAACTACTGGAGTTGGGAGCGGACAAACAACCCTCCCCCCGGGTGGTGGCAAATATCATCGCCCCCATTCTGGATGAACTCTTCCATGAAGGATTGGGAAAGCTGGTATCCGTGCGAGGCTGCCTGATCTTATCAGGCATTTTAGAAACACAAGCTGAGGGTATTCAAGATTGGTTGGAACGATCCGGTTTCGAAATACGTGAGAAGCGCCAGAAAGGTGAATGGGTGGGATTGGTAGCTGTGAAGCAAGAGGTCCGGGAATCAGGGGAGCCGTATTCACAGGTATAATAGAGGAGGTTAATCCTTTACTAGCCAGGCATGCCTGGAAGGAGCCTTCCATGACAGAACTCCACCCGGATATTGACCGGATATTAATATCTGAAGCTGAAATCCAGAAAAGGGTTGCTGAACTTGCTGAGGAGATCGATCGCGATTACCAGAATGCTGGTCCGGTTGTGCTGATTGGCATCCTCAAGGGGGCTTTTATCTTCACTGCCGACCTTTCCCGAAAACTCACAGTACCCCACAGCGTAGATTTCATGTCCATCTCCAGCTACGGCGATTCGGCGGTATCGGAAGGGGCTGTCCGGTTGATCCTCGATCTGCGCAAGCCAATTGCCGGCAAGCATGTCATTGTGGTGGAAGATATTGTCGATACCGGCCATACTATGAATTACCTTTATCGAACCTTAAAAGGGCGAGATCCAGCTTCATTAAAGACCTGCACCTTGTTCAAGAAAAACCGCGAGAGCCTGGATATGCCCCTGGATTATGTTGGTTTTGAACTGCCGGATGTCTGGGTGGTCGGTTACGGGCTGGATTATGCCGATACACACCGGACTCTTCCTTATATCGCCGCCCTCAAGAAAGAGGTCTATTCCTGATGCCTGCCGTGTTCTGCCTGATATTTGTCCTAACCTGATCATGTCGAATCGTGAGCGGTCTGTTAGAACAGAAGGTATTGTCCTGCGGAGGCGGGATTTTGGGGAATCTGACCGCATCCTGGTGGTCTTTTCCAGGAAGCTGGGACGTATTTCAGCTATTGCGAAGGGAGCGCGTAAACCCAGCTCCAAAATGGCCGGTCATCTCGAGGTTTTCATGCGGTCTTCTTTTTTAATCTCACGCGGCAGAAATTTGCACTTGATTACCCAGGCTGAAACCCAGGAATCCTATGACCGTTTGCGGGAGGACCTGTCCGGGATAGGGATAGGGTCCTATGTGGTTGAATTGGTGGATGCGGTGACCTATGAAGAAGGCAGCCATCTAGAATTATATGACCTGCTGGTTGCGACTTTGAAATCGCTGGATGCTGGGTTGGATCCGGCTGTGATCCTGCACTATTTTGAACTGCACCTGTTGGGGCTGTCAGGTTTCCGTCCGGAATTATTTATCTGTGTAGAATGTGGCAGCCAGATTGTTGAAGAGGATCAGTACCTTTCCGGACAGCTGGGTGGTGTGGTCTGTCCCTCCTGCTTCCCGCGCTTGTCCGGGGTAGACATCAAACCGGTATCGGCCAGGATTCTCAAGTACCTGCGCCATTTCCAGCGGTCAAGTATGGGGGAGGTAAATTCTTTGAAGATGCCTGATGAGCTCAGGAAGGGTGTTGAGGAAGCGATCAACTACTACCTGAACCATACCCTGGAAGCACCCCTGAACAGTCCTGACTTCATCAACCGGGTTAAGGGTTAGGTAAAGAGCCCCGGTCTGAACGCCCTGTTTACTTCAGCGTGTCACGCTTGATTAATTCAGCAGTTCCCAGATTTTCCCCTTCATAGATAAAGTACTGCAATTCAAGGGGGATGACTTTCGCCAGCATGGCCTGGGCGGGACAGTAGGTGTCCGCAGAGAGTTCGATCGAACGGGTGACTGCGCTTTCGGCAATCTCAATCCCGGCAACATGATATTCAATTACTGCGCTGGTAAACACTTTGGGGTGCTGATCGGACCGCTCTGCAGTGACCTTCACCTGGAAGTCCTTGACGTCCTGGCGTTTTTTACTCAGAATGGAAATTACATCCATGGCAGTGCATCCGGCCAGGCTGATGGCCATCAGCTCTAGGGGGCGGAAGCCATCGTTGTCTCCGCCAACTTTCGGGGATGACCCCAGCGGTACCGTAAACCCGGAATCAGCAGTCCCGGTGAAGGATAAGCGGCCTTTCCAACTTACATCAGCGTTCATACTTACTCCTTCAAAATAGGTGTGACATACTTTTCAAGGGTGGGTGTATTGATTGCGCCCAGCCAGGCCAGCCGTAAGTGTCCCTGTCGATCGATCACGAAACTAGCCGGAAGTGATGAATGCTGAAAGGTAACCAGCGATAAGTTTTCCGGGTCCAGGAGAACAGTGAACTCCAGCCCCTGCTCTTCCACGAATCGCCGGACTTCTTCCTCTGGCTCTCCGGCTTCCACTGCAACTACCATGAAGCCCTTATCTTGATATTTCTCATAATAAGCCTGAAATTCAGGCATTTCCCCCCGGCAAGGGGGACACCAGGTAGCCCAGTTATTGAGGAGTACAACTTCACCAACAAAATCAGACAGGGATACCTGGTTGCCGTCCAGATCGAACAGCGTGAGCTCTGGGGCTGGTTGATCGACCTCGACCGGAGCCAGGGTCATATCATCATAGTCATTCCGCGGTTCTCCACTTCTAGCCTGGAGGAAAACAGCGACACCGATAATCAGCAGCAGTCCGGTTCCTACCAGGATTAGGGGAAGAAAGTTGGTTCCCCGCTTGTTATGTTCAGTCATTAACAGAAACCTCCAAAGTTGGCCTCAATCATAAGCCAGATTTCATACTATTTTACTATCTAGATGGTGGGCATTCAGTTATTATTTCGGGATTCTTTCTGGGCCAGCGATATCAGCCCAAGTCTGAACTGCAGCCAACCGATAATATCCTGGTTGATACCGATCATATACCAGAAGAGAAATTGAAACATTCCCGAGACGATAAGACTAGCTGGAACTGCCTGATAATAAATGAATGTCACCTAAAATGGGTGAGTTTTGTCAGCCAATCGCTGCTCACTGGCGGTGATAAAAGAATTGAATGCTGGTATACTAATCTGGGTAACTGGCTGTTAGTCATGGCCCCATAACGATTACCACTATCACCATGAACAAACCAGGACAGATATGCTTTGTGAGCAGCCGAATGGCTGTTGAAAAATGCACCCCCTTTTATCGGTATCAGGTTTCTAAGTCAGAACCAGTCGATAGGGTAGATTTTCCTGTGTCGAATTCAAGGGAGGGACAGTTCTCTTGTCTGTCTAAACAGACGCGAGTTGTTCCTCTTTGCATTTAATTGTAGTTCACTGAAAAGGAGAGAATTATGGCAAGCTTGTCTCTTGAACTTCCATCCATGTACGGTGACCATCATGTCCTCGAGGTCAGGCGGATCCTGCTTGGTTTCGATGGGGTGGAGGAAGTGTATGCCAGCAGCGGTTTCGGTGTTGTGGAAGTGGAATACAATAGTAAAAAAGTCACCAAGAAGGACCTGACGACTGCGCTTGAAGAAGCCGGTTATCTGGGTGATTTTTCCATTGCCATAGAACCGTCATCCCCAGCAAATGAAGATGTTGCAGGTGCTTTTTTCCGCCATACCGAGGCTTTTGAGCAGACGGGCGATACAGTGAGTTTCGAGCAGGCTGTCAAAGCTCATCGTTCGCCGCTCTGGCCATGCCCGGGTATGGGAGCGGTGAAGACAAAAATTTTAGAAGTGGACGAGGAGACTCAAGATGGCTAAAAAGAAAAGAACTCTGGAAGAACTAAGTATTGATCCTGCTACCCAGGAAATGCTCAAAAGAGCAGAAGAGCTGGGAATTGAGACCGCCTTCACCCGCGCAGACCAGATGTCACCCTGCAATATTGGCGGTGCGGGCATGTGCTGCAAGAACTGCGGCATGGGTCCCTGCCGGCTGACCAAAGACGGTCAGGTAGGCGTCTGTGGTGCCACCATTGATACTATCCAAGCCAGGAATTTGCTTCGGGCGATCTCCGTTGGCGCTTCAGCCCACTCTGACCACGGCCGGGATATGGCCTTTACCCTGAAAGCAGCTGCCAATGGGGAGGCGGAAGGCTACGTAGTCCGTGATATTGCCAAACTGCGGACGGTGGCTGGCTACTACAACATCCCTGTGGAAGATCGGTCTCCCAATGATATCGCCAATGACCTTGCCGACCTGTATATTGCCCAATTCGGGCAGCAGTCCGGCCAGGTGGCGCCAGTGATCCGGGCCCCGAAAAAGCGCCAGGAGCTCTGGAAAGAGCACGGCGTTACCCCACGCGGTATCGACCGAGAGGTTGTGGAAGCCTTACATCGAACCCACATCGGGGACGATCAGGATCCCAACAATATTCTCAAACAAGGCATCCGCACAGCCCTTTCTGACGGCTGGGGTGGAAGCATGATCGCTACCGATGTCTCTGATATCCTCTTCGGGACACCAGCCCCTTTGCTTGGAGAAGCCAATCTGGGTGTCTTGAAGGATGATTGGGTCAATGTGGTCGTTCACGGCCATGAACCAACCTTGAGCGAGATGATCGTAGCTGCTTCCCAGACACCAGAGATCATCGAATATGCCAAAAAGGCCGGCGCCAAAGGCGTCAGCCTATCCGGGATTTGCTGCACAGCCAATGAGACTCTCATGCGCCAGGGCATTCCAGCTGCAGGTAACTTCCTTCAGCAGGAACTGGCTATTATGACCGGAGCTGTGGAAGCTATGGTGGTGGACGTTCAGTGCATCATGCAAGCCCTGGTCGGGTTGGCTGGGAATTTCCATACCAAGATCATCACTACTTCGCCGAAGGTCAAGATTACCGGAGCGACCCATATAGAGTTTGATGAGCACAAGGCTCTTTCAATTGCGAAGGACATTCTCAAAGCGGCGATTGACAATTATGAGAACCGGGGCGAGGTGCAGATTCCTGATTATAAATCCGAGCTTGTTCCAGGTTTCTCCCATGAATACATCAACTATGCGCTGGGTGGATCCTATCGGGCTTCCTTCCGGCCGCTAAACGACGCAATCATTGCCGGACGCATCCGCGGTGTGGCGGCAGTGGTGGGCTGCAATAATCCTCGCAGCCAACATGATTATCTCCACACGGTAGTGACCAAGGAACTCCTCAAGCAGGATGTTCTGGTGGTCGAGACCGGATGCTCGGCGATCGCCAATGCCAAAGAAGGTCTGCTAATGGGTCAGGCAGGATTGGACAAGGTTGGCCCTGGCCTGCGGGAGATCTGCGAGGCGACCGGAATTCCTCCGGTTCTGCACATGGGAAGCTGCGTTGACAACACCCGCATCCTGACTGTGCTGTCCCAGATGGTCGAGGAAGGCGGTCTGGGCGAGGACATCGATGAGATTCCTGCTGTAGGTCTGGCACCGGAATGGATGAGTGAAAAAGCGCTTTCGATTGGCACCTACTGTGTGGCTTCAGGTGCATACGTGATCTTTGGCGGCAGCTCCCCTGTGGGAGGTATGCCGGATAAAGTTGCCGACAGCGGCATTGTCAGCCAGATCATCAGTTCTGGCTGGGAAGAAGATTACGGCGGAAAGCTTGAGTTCATTCCCGATCCTCTGGATATGGTCAAGGCTACCCTGGACCATATCGACAAGAAGCGGGCTGATCTGGGCCTGTCGGCCTATGATCCCAGCCAGTTCGGCAAGAGCGGTGATAAAGAAATGCTTGAGCTGGAAGAACTGCCTCTTGAGAAACGCCGGCAAGCCATCTACGGCTCCGCTGGAAAATGAAGGAGAAAAAATAAATGTCCAAGTACATTGCTACCCGAGCCGTCCGCGGCGCAAATGCTCTTGTTTATGAAGCCGAGACCATGCTCTATAAGGCTTTGGAGGAAAAGGGACCGGAAACCGTTGTTGAATTTCCCAATACGGCGTATTACCTGCCTTTGATCTATGCCATGACCGGTGAAAAGGTCACCACCCTGGGCGACCTGACCCCGATCCTGGAAAAAGCCAGAAGCCTGCTGCATCCTATCCCTTCTGATCAGAAATGGACCCCTTACCTGGGGGAAACCCTTGACAGCGGGATGGCGACTTTGATCGCAGCCGAGACCATCGAGGCCATCCGGACAATCTACGATATGCAGCCAGAGATCTATCCTGAGATCGAACTGGCCGGAGGGACGGTATATTCCGACCGAAATCTTGGCATGTCCGGCCGGCTGAATGGACCGATCGATGACATCCAGCTTCGCTCCTGGGGAATTCAGCTTGTGGACGGAAGGATGCCTGGTTTCGCGGCCATTGTTGGTGCGGCAAAATCCAACGAGGTTGCAGTCAAGATCGTCCGAGAACTTCAGCAGCGCAACATACTGACGTTCCTTTCTGGCAATGTCAACGGTCGCAGCATCATCGATCAGCTGGTCGAGGAAGGCGTTGAGCTGGGATACGATACCTATACTGTGCCTTTCGGCACGGATACCCTGAGTGCCATTTATGCCCTGGGTTTTGCCTCACGGTCAGCGCTGACGTTTGGCGGCCTTAAACCAGGGCAGGCGAGAGATATTCTCAGATACAATCGATCCCGCGTGTTTGCCTTTGTGCTCGCCCTGGGAGAGGTGGACGATTTGAAATATGCGGCTGCAGCGGGTGCCATAAACTTCGGCTTCCCGGTCATCGCAGACACAGTCATCCCAGAAATCCTGCCCACGGGCGTGACCACTTACGAGCACGTGGTCAGCATGCCTTTCGACGAAATTGAGGGCAAGGACGACATGGAGCGTGCTACTGCCCTGGTTCAGAAATGCATTCAGGTCCGTGGTGTAAAGATCAAGATCACAGACGTCCCGGTCCCAGTGCCTTACGGCTCTGCATTCGAGGGTGAGGTTGTGCGGCGGGCGGATATGCGGGTAGAGTTTGGCGGCAAGAAATCCCGATCGTTCGAATACCTGTTCATGACCGACATGGAAGAGATCTCTGACGGAAAGGTCACTGTGGTCGGCCCCACCTACGATGATGTGGAGGTGGAGGGCTCAATGGACATGGGGGTGGTTGTCAAAGTGGCCGGCAGGGAAAT
>JARROG010000003.1:0-1584 GCA_037384185.1 Anaerolineales bacterium
GGCCAACCATCATACCTTTTTGGACATCATCACCAAAAAGAAAATGGGCAAACTAAATGTCGCCACAGTTGGCAATCCCAACATGCATCCCTGGGTCGGGATCCCCACCCTGGTGGGAGCTCTGCCGGGAGTATCCGCGGCGGCTTCCTGGATGATGAGGGGCGAGATCAAAAAGCTAGGTTTTCCTAAAGTGCCTGATTTTGTCAGGCTGGTGATGGACGCGGGCGCAAATGTCTACGGCTGCAAGATGTCCATGGACATGATGCGGCTGACCAAGGATGACCTGGTTGAAGGGGCGACTGTGCTGGGCGCAATGGAATTCATGGACCTGACTGCTGGAGCTCAAATCGTCTTTGTCTAAGCGCCTGTGTTCAACCGATAACAGAAAAGCCCCGCGGCGAAAGCGGGGCTTTTTGATTATTCAATCCGATGTTTTACTCCTCTGCATCCTCGTCGGATTCAGCTTCTTTTTTCCCTGAAGCCAGGTGGTATTTGCTGGGGCTTTCCCCGGCTCGAAAGCCGCAGATGATGATCAAGGCATTAGTGACTTTGCTGCCTGGGTTATGCCAGGTATGCTCCAACGAGGCTGAGAACAGCAATGCGTCACCGGCTTCAAGGTGGTAAGTATTCTCGCCGACCTCATATTCCAGCTCACCTCGCAAACAGAACACAAATTCATTGCCGGAATGTGTCATTGGGAAGCGGCCGCTGCTGGAACCGGCTTCCAGGGTGATCATGAATGGTTCCACCAATCCTTCGAAATGCTCACCGCCCAGACCTTCCCAAAGGCCGCGGTAAAGCGGTATGCGGTTGCGCTCCGAGGATTTGATCAGAACAACATCCTGTTTGGGAGGGGTCACTTCGAAAAACGCTGTTACTGGAATTTCCAGGGCAGTGGCAATTTTAAAAAGTGTGCTGACCGATGGGGATGACATCCCCCTTTCGATGACGCTCAGCGCATTGGCAGACAGGCCGCTCAGGCGTCCTAAAGCGCGTATCGACAGATCTCGTTCTTCCCTGAGATCCCGCAAGCGTTCGCTGATGTTTACTGAAAGAGCTTCCTGATCAAAAATATCCATAGTGCCTCTTTTGGTGTTAACTTACCTGATTATATCAAATAACCCCATCCATCTCACCGGGATGCGGGAAACCGGATGAAAATACAACTTTTGAAGAATAATACCGTATATATACCTAGAAGAAAAAGCTACTGACGAGGAGATCAACTATGGCAAGTGAATATAAACGATTGTATCGTTCCCAGGATGACCGGATGATAGCCGGCGTGTGTGGGGGAATAGCGGAATATTTTAATGTGGACCCGACTCTAGTGCGCCTGCTGTTTGTGTTTGGCGCGCTGGGGACTGTAAGCGGCCTTTTCTGGGCTTACCTGGTCATGGCAGTCATCGTTCCCGAAGATGTGCCCGCTTCCCAGGACATTGTCCAGGGCAGTGCTGAAGATCTGGACCAGGAATAACCAGCAATCTTGCGCGATCCCTGCTAAAGCAAAAGCCCGGTCTCTGGAGTTCTCTCCCCAGGCCGGGCTTTTTGGTTTCCAGTTCCAAGGTGCTTGCTGTCAGTCGA
>JARROG010000003.1:1607-12179 GCA_037384185.1 Anaerolineales bacterium
TCCTCGTCGATGACATCGACGATCTTGCCTGTCATATTCTCTGACAGCGCTTCCTTGACCGCGTCCATCATCTGCCCATCCTCCATTTCAGGTGTGAACTGGGCGGCAATGTTCAGGCCGGCATCTACCAGGCGCATAGGCACGTTGACATGGACTTTGGTCTTCCCACTGGCCATATCTGTGACCCGGACCCGGAGCATCTGGCCCCGCAGGGATCTTTTCGCCCCCTGGCGTGGCTTATCGCTCTTTTTCGTCAGCGCAGATAGCAGTTGGGCTCCTTCATCTGCGGTGATCTTGTCTTCACTGATCATTTTCAGGATCTTCATTCTTTCTTCGCTGGTAACCATTTTCCTGCTCCTTGTTAGGGAATCGCCTAACCGATATAAATAATGACTTTTTGTCCGTCCTCTTCATCATCGACATTGATGCTCAGAGGTTGATCTCCCGGGGCGTAGCTGTTTAATGCCAGGAGAACTTCGTCAGTTCCTCCAGGGATATCAGGGATCCATCTCCCGAAGGTGCGAACACTCCAGGCAAAAAAGTGCACAGGAAGCGGCAGGCTGATCGAAATTTTTTCGGGGGTCTCGCCTGGCTTTTGATGAACCCGGATGTGGACCCAGGGTCCTGTGCGGCTGTTCCAGCCCAGCATCAGTAAACCCAATCCGATCAAGAAGGGGATCCAGGCCGCGACAAATCCCAACCCGATGCCGTTCGCCGCCCACGCCCAATACATCAAGGCTCCACCAAGAATCGTGATACCGACACCGATCCAGAAGGGGATTACCCACCAGCGGCGCCAGCGATCTAACTCATCCTGGTCGATCTGCGGTACTTGATCATCACCGTAATCCGACTGTCTCTGGTCCGTTGATAGAGGGGGAAATAGCATTTCTTCCTGAGCTTCGCTTAATTCTTGCTCCTCGCGTTCCTGACTCTGACGGATGGCGTTGATGAGTTTTAGGCCTTCCTGGGGGCTGATCTTCCCCTGCTGGATCATTTCCAATATCTCCAGCCGTTCATTGGATTCTGGTGAGGACATCTTATTTTCCCTCCAGAGCTTTCAGGAGATTGTCTGCTTCCTCTGCACTGATCTTTTTTTCCTGGAGCATTTTTAAGATCAGCATCCTTTCCTTCTCAGTGACTGTATCCTTGTTGGCTTTGGCATCCAGAAAAGCGTTGATATCGAATTGTTTGGTCTTTTCCCTGGCATCGAACATTTTCCGCCGGGTTTTGGCAATTTTCTTCTCAACTTTGGCCTGGGCTTTGATGGCAGCCAGTTCTGCTTTCTCGGCAGCTCTTCTGCTGGTCTCCTCGATCTGTTCACCCAGCTCGCGGAGGGATTCTTCGGAGAGGCCGATCTCCTCCAGAGAAGCAGCTAAGCCAGAGAGGGATTCTTTCAGATCCTGTTCCAGGTTCCCGAGATTGAATTTGATTTGTTCGGCAGTGTCTGCCGAGAAATCCGTCGAGAACGTACCCAGTTCCTCTAGATTCATTTTGAACCCTGTAAAGACACTGAACTCATCATCGGTGACGAATACCTTGCCCCCTGCGAAAAGCTGGATGGATGTCCCGCCCTCGCCAAGCTGGTGTTCATATTCCTTCTGCTTGATCTTGAGATTCGATTTTCCCGGGAAGAGCCTGATGTCTTCTGCTCCGCTCTGGATCGATAGATCCGCGTCGCTGTCGTCCGGCATGGTAATAGATAGATCGCCTTTGACTTCGATCCTGTATGCCTGCCAGGGTACAGGGTGGAAAATGATCAATCCATCCCCTGCAGCTTGAATGTCGAAACCTCCATCAACCTGTTCCAACTGGACATCTCCCTTGATTTCCTTCAGCTCAACCTGGCCCTGGACGTCATTCACCAGGCAGTCTCCGCTGATCGAATCTGCCCGCAGATCCCTCCGGATCCGGGAGGCAACCAGGGCTCCCTGGAGGGTCTTAAGAGAGATATTGCCTACGTCCCGCAGGACCATGTCCCCGGAGATAGATTCAACTTTTAACTCTCCGTCTAAGCCCCGCAGATTAGCGTCCCCACTGACAGATTTGACGGTCACATCCAGGCTGTGGGGCAGATGGATGATCAGGTCTTCTGGGCTGCTTATTTGCAGCACCGTTTTCTTGTTCTTGGTTTTAATTAACTCACCCGATTCTTCGTCGTGGTGCCAATTGCTGATGCGGATCATATCGCGATTCCATCCGCTAAGGTGCAAACTTCCACTGACCGAATTGATTTCCAATCGGGTGATGTCTTCCAGGGGGATGGTCTGTTCTGTCATGGTCAGCTCTCCTGTTCCTTGAGCTTTTTGAGGGCATCTTCCAGAGTGATTTTCCCGCTGTCCAATTCATTGAGGATCTGCTGGCGCTCTTCCTCAGAGAGCTCGGCCAGCTCGTCCTCGCCTCCCGGCTCATATCCCAGGGCGCGAATCACATCGTGGAGCATCTTGCGGATGGTTGGATAGGATAAATTAAGCTCCTTTTCCATATGAGTGATCTTGCCCTCTAAGCGAATGAAAGTTTCCACGAATTCCATTTGTTTGGGAGTTAGTTGTGAAAATGTCCGGGAATAGAACTGCCCTTCAATGCTGGTATTGCAGTCCCGGCAGTGAATCCGAGTGACCGATATTTCTCCGCCGCAGATTGGGCATTGGGATGGGATGGGATGCATGATTATCTCCTTTTCTTTGTAAAAACTTCTTGTGCAGTCCAGGGCTTGCATATTGCAGGGCCCTTGATTATTTCTGCTGTTCTAATTGATCGATTTGGTACTTTTGTTCCTTCAGTATCTGGATTATCAGCCTTTACTTGAACTAGATTGACGGTCCTCGCTGAGCGGTATGCGAGTGGTTGAGTAAGCTCTGTCCGAGGACGATCAAAATCTTGCCAATGGCAGCGTATATGGCGGCCATCGGGGAGCCGTTATTTTCAAGGGATTTGATCAGCCGGTAATGATCAGCCTGGCGATACAGTTCCCGCTGGTGGGTTTTGAATATTTCTAAGTTTGTTGTGTACATATCAATCTCCCGAAATTTCCTGTTGGGCTGCTATCAGAGCGCCGCCCGGGATTCCCTGATAAGCTCCTGACCGGATGCAATCAGGGTTTGTCCCAGAACCTGGGCTATCCTTGCTGCCCAGGGAGTGGATGTCGACAGCGCCTTGATCAGTCTGTACTGCTCTGCCCGGCGCTGAAGTTCCTGGTGTTGCGTTTTCAAGATGTCCATTTGGATTGTAAACATCCCAATCTCCTCTTTTTTCTAAACAATGCTTACAGTATATCAAAAAAATTTAGATTGTCAATAGGAAAAATAAGAAAAATTGAACAGAATATTAAAATAATTGAATATCCTGTTGTTTTTAGGGAGTTTCCGGGAGATTATAGGGAAAATGAACCCACATTTGATAGCAAAGGAAGGATTTCGAACCGGGGGGATTTTGGGGAAAGGCCTACTGCGGGCTGGGAGGGGCGCTGATCAAACTTTTTTCTTCAGCTTCGACACTGGCGGAGACAGTCTCACCAAAGCGGATCAAAGTACCCTGGTATTCGACCGCACCAGGTTGAGCTATCCAGCCGCTTAGATTAAAGGGCAGGGTGCCGCCAGCAGTGATCCATTCTCCGTTGTATTTCCGGGCGATATGGATATGGGATCCAGTGCTTTCTCCACCTTCGCAGGATGGATGGCCAAGCTGGTCCCCGGCTTCTACTTCAGAATTGAGGGCAATTTTGTCTTGCGTTCCAAGATGAAGGTAGATTATCACCCACCCGGTGCGGTAGTTGCTGTCGCCATCCAGATCGAGTTCTATCAAGCCGGGTTCGCTGCGAGCGATCACGCCCGGGGCGGATGCGACAGCCCACTCGCTGGTGATCTCACAGCCTCCGACATTGCTGGGAGGGGCAAAATCCAGCGCAGCCCAGGGATCTCCCTGGCCCCAACCAGTGTGGGGGCCACCGGTGAAGGCCCAGGTTTTCCCGGGCTGAAAAGGCAGGATCATGGTGGGCTGGCGCAGGCTGCCGGGGATGTGGGGTTCGCAACTCCAGGGATCCCCGAATAATTCCTGGTAGGTATTGATAATGCCATTTGGCCCGATGGATTGGTAATAATCCGCTTTTGGTTCTAAGAAGGAGAAATAATACTGGAGGGCGACCGTGGCGGCATTCTGCCAGGGGTCCGGGCGTTCAATAGTCTGGTCGGAGAATTCCAGGGTGTCGAGATGGCCTTCCTGCCAACCATAGTATCCCTGGTTGAGCCGGTTGGCTGCCCAGACCAGCTGGATGTAAAGGCCATGATAACCGCTTTCCCGGTAGCCCAGGGGATAGCCGGTCAGCAGATCTTCGGGAGGGGTAGGTTCAGTCAAGGCGCCCAGCTGGTATTCCAGAATGGTCAGCAGAACCCGGGGGCTGATGCTGAAATGAGTGGCGATGTAATCAATGATCTCCGCTCCGCTCCGCTGCTGTTCTGCAGCGAACTGTTCATAATCCTTACACCAGCCCGGCTGGGACTGGACAAAACCTTCCAGGTCAAAGTCGATTTGTGCCGGGCCGTTGACAAAGGCGCAGTTGGGCAGGATTTGATACTGTGGTCCCCAGAGCGCTTGATAATAAATGGGTATCTGCATTGGAAGCCCGGGGGGCAGGGTGGTAGCGTCCTCCGGGATGACCGGGTTCTCTTCCAGGATCTCTTCTACCGTGGTGTTGAAACGGAAAGCCAGGTTGGTGAGCGTATCCCCGCTTTGAGCTGAATAATCAACAAGCTCTCCTGGCGTGTAGACTGGCCGCTCTGTGATCGGAATAGGAACGCTGGTTTCCTGCGGGTTTTCTAGGGGCAATAGTTGGGGTCGGGGGCCGCTCTCCGGAAGGCAGGCTGAAAGCAGGATTCCCAGCAGCAGGATGCTGCCCAGGCTCCGGAAGAAATGGTTGGAAGGGATTGATCGATAGAACATAGGCTACCAATTTTACCGCGTTATCTGGCTGCCTGGAGCGCTGTAAGGGCTGGCAGTCACTGTGGTCTCGCCCGGTTTGGTAAGCGTGCCCTTATAAGGCCCCGATCCGTTATGGGCAGTCCAACCGCTGAGGGTAAATGGAATCGGCCCGTCAGCGGTCATCCATTCCCCGTTGTATTTTCTGGCCAGATGAACGTGGGTGCCGGTGGCGATACCTCCCTCGCAGGATGGGTTTCCGAGCCTGTCTCCAGCGCTGACCTCATCTCCTGCGTTTACCAAACGCCCTTCAGTGGCAATGTGCAGATAAAGCAGCACCCATCCGGTATGTTCGTTGTCGTTGTAATCCAGATTGATCACCACCGCGCCATCCTCCGCCCGAACGACCAATCCGGAGGCAGCCGCAGTGACATAAGAATAGGATCGGGAGCACTCTCCCCGGAAGCCTGAAGGAGCAAAGTCCAGGGCAGACCAGGATCCTTCCCGTTCCCAGGCTCCATGAGGACCTCCAGTGAAATTCCAAACCACCCCGCTCATAAAAGGCAGCTGCAGATCAGGTTGAACGAGATCATGGGAGAAAAGCGGTTCGTACTGGGTTCTGGTCTCAGGGGAACCGAACAGTGTCTCATAGGTAGTGATGAAGCCGGTGTCGTCGTCCAGCGCCTGAATCCAATCCTCGCTGTCGTAGATCTGGGAGAAGTAGAATTGGAGGGCGACAGTGCCGGCGTTCAGGTTGGGCTCGATGCGGGCAGTCACTTCCCGGGATGGGGACTGAGCGTCTCTGAGAACAATTTCCGTCAGCCTGCCTTCCCGCCAGCCGTAATAGCCGATCGAGAGCTGGTTCACTGCCCAGCGGAGCTGGTTCACCAGGCCGGCGTCATCGTAATTAACATACCCTAGAGGATATTTCAGTTGGGCTAAATTCTGTGGTTGTCCAAAGACCCAGTTGCTCTGGTACTCCAGTAAGGCCAGCAGTAAGAAGGGATTGATGGAGTTATTGCGGGCAATCTCATCAACGATCTCACCGCCGTTGGTCAGCATGGTGTGCTCATATTCCCGTTCTTCACTCAGGTATCCTCCAGCTTCCTGGACAAACTGGACCACGTCATCCGGGAAATCAGAATCAGTGATCGCCCGGGAGAAGACAAATTCACTGTCGGGCAGCAGATGCACGCCCGATGTCGTGTTCCTCAATACCTGGGGGATGACCAGCAGTGTACCTGGATTAATGAAAGAAGTTGCCGGAAGCTCCTCGTTGGATTGGATCTGGTCCTTGCTCACTCCAAAATGAGTTGCCAGGACATCCAGGGTGTCTCCAGCCTGGGCATGGTAGACCACCGGCTCTTGCTGCTCTGCAGGGGTGGGTACCAGCGTCTCAGTTGGAGGGATGAAGATTGTTGGGGTAGGTTGAACATCTTCCTCGGATGATGAAGTGGGCTGAGATGTTGGTGCCTGGGTGGGGGAGATGCTGGAATTCTGAGAGGTTGGGGTCGACCCAACTGGAGGCACAAAAATAGGTGGAGTTTTCTGGTACAGGCTGCATCCAGCCAGGGCCAGCGCGAGCAGGGAGAGGATGATCTTTTTCACTATGGTTACCGTTGGATCCTGTTGACTTCAGTTTTGGAGTCCTCCGCCTGCACTACTTGATCGCCGCGGACCAGCAGCCCTTGATAGGCGTATCCCAACCCCTGTGAGACCCAGCCATCCAGTACAAACGGCAGATCCTGGTCTGCGGGTATCCATTCCCCATTATAACGTCGGGCTATATGCAGGTGAGATCCGGTAGAGATCCCCCCTTCACAAGAGGGGTGACCGATGCGTTCACCTGCCTTGAGATAAGTGCCCACCTCTACCCGGCCCCGGGTTTCCATATGCATATAGAGGATTGCCCAGCCGGTCTGATCGTAAAGGTCACCATCGATGCTTTGAACGACAGCTCCGTGATCTGATCGGACAATAGGGCCGTCAGCCACAGCCACAACCCAGTCATTGCTCCCGCTGCAGCCTAGATCTTTGTTGGCCGGGGCGAAATCAATCGCTGCCCAGGCGGAACCGTTATCCCAACCGCCATGTGGCCCTCCTGTGAAAAGCCAGGGCACACCGGTCTCAAAAGGCAGCTGCAGTTCGGGCTGGGTCAGGCCAGCTGGGACCAAGGGCGTGTAGCTGTAGTCGAAGGGATAGCCAAATAGACTGGTGTATGTATCAACGAAACCATCTTCCGTGACTGCGCTCAGCCATTTCTGATGAGGTAGGAGGCGGGCGAAAAGCTGCTGTACACCGGCGGTGCCGGCATTGATGGTTGAATTGACCGGAACGGTGGTACCGTCCTTGCAGGTCCAGGATCCGACACCCCTTACCTTCCAGAGATAGTAGCCTAGATTGAGTTCATCAGCTGCCCAGGCGAGCTGATGGTAGAGACCTTCAAAGCCGCTTTCCTTGTAATTCAAAGGATAGGGATTGTTCTTACCCTGCTGGGAGGTCAGCCATCCTGATTGGTATTCGATGATCGCCAACAGCAGCCGGGGATTGACTGAATAATCGGCCGAGACCCGAGCGACAATTTCCGCGCCGGATTGGAGTTCACCGTCGACTTCTTCCTCGTAGTCCTTCAGAAAGCCCGGCAGGTTGTTAACGAAAGCATCGATTTGAAAGCGCACTGTATAGGGACTTCTGACCAGTTCTGAATTGGGGATGATTTTATAGCCCGGGCCGGTCTCACTGATCTCCGGCGCTGGAAGGAGCAGCTGCTGCCCGTAGTAGATCAAACTGGGATCGCTGAGCTGATTGGCCTCGATGATCGTCTCTGGCAGTAAATTGTAGCGCAGAGCGATGGATTTGATGCTGTCGCCCCACTCCACAGAATAGTAGATATCCTCTGTGCGCAGGGTGGGGAGAGGTTTTGGAGGGCTGGGTGTTGGAGTGAAGATCGGTTGATCTGCAACGCGGGTGGGGGGCAGGTAGGGGTCCGTGGTGGGCTCGCTCTGCTGACCCGAATCGATGCCAGAGAAGTTAATATAGGGTGCGGTGTGTGCCTGCCTCGTGCAGGAGCATAACAACAGGCCCAGGAGCAGCAGAGAGAAACGCCGTGAAATCATCATAATTCAGGGTACATTTTACCTTTAAACGCTTAATTTCCCCATTTCAGGGGCTTATCTTATGGTTAATGCAAGAATGATGCCAGCCACCTCGACCATTTTACAGCCGGGTTTCAAACTGGTGGAACAATCCGATCTAGCTCGTTGAAACTCATGCTTTACTGGAATTACTGTTTCCAGTATGATAAGGAATATTCTTCCAGCAGCCGAGAAGGTAAATAGCGATGAAAGCCCTTGTTATCTCAGATATTCACGGAAATCGAACAGCATTGGAAGCTGTCCTGGATGCTGCTGGAAAGGTGGATGCGGTCTGGTGTCTGGGAGATATCATCGGCTATGGACCTGATCCCAATGACTGCGTGGCGATCATCCGAAATCAACCGAATCTGGTCTGCCTGCGGGGAAATCATGATAGTGCTGTGATCGGCCTGACAGCAACCCGCAAGTTCAACGCCTCCGCTCAGATAGTCCTGGGCTGGACCGCTAACCAGCTCAACCCCACCCACAGGCAGTATCTTCAGAGTCTTTCACCTCAGACAGTCATCGATAACGTGACCCTGGCCCACGGCAGCCCCAGGGATCCGGTCTGGGAGTATATCATGGATGTCTATACGGCTACCGAGAATTTCGAGTTTTTCGATACCTCCTACTGTTTTGTTGGACATTCTCACCTGCCTGTGCTTTATTATCAAAAACCAGGTAAGGAACTGGTCAACGTTACATTTATTCATCCGGGAGACACCACAGTGCTTCCCGAGCGTTCGATCATCAATCCCGGTTCTGTTGGACAGCCGAGGGACCATGATCCCCGGGCAGCGTATACGATCTATGATACGGAGGATAACTCCTGGACCCAGTACAGGGTGGAATATGACATTCATGAAGTTCAGGAACGAATGGAGCTGGCAGGACTTCCCATTGAGTATATTCAACGCCTGGATTTGGGCTGGTAAGGGAACTTTTCAATCTTCATGGACGTCATGGATATGAAAAGACCCTAGTACAAGGAGATCAAAAAATGAGAAAGCAATTACTTATCCTTAGCCTTGTAGCTCTGTTGTTGGCATCTTGCGCTGCAGGTAAAAGCGCTGAGGTAGAGAGTTTTGCACCCCGGGACCAGGTGACAGCGGCAAACTATGCCGGTGAGATGGATTATGCCGCGGAGGAATCAGCTCTTTCTTACGATTCCGAATTCGCCAGCAGCGAGACCCAGATCAGGATGGTTATCAAGGACGCTTCCCTGTCCATTGTTGTGGAGGATCCCGGAGCGACCATGCAGGCTATCAGCTCCTTGGCGGACGATCTTGGTGGTTATGTGGTCACCTCCAACCTATACCGGACCCAGACAGAGAATGGCCTGGAGGTGCCGCAGGCAAATATCACCCTGCGCGTCCCGGCCGAAAAACTTGATCAGGCTATCGAAGTGATCAAGTCTGGAGCCGGTCAGGTGCTGAGAGAAAATGTCTCAGGCCAGGATGTTACCCAGGAATACACGGATCTAGACTCACGCCTGCGCAATCTGGAAAGGGCTGAGGAGCAGCTGGCGAACATCATGGATCAGGCCAAGGATACGGAAGACGTGCTCAGTGTCTATAACCGTCTGGTAGAGGTCCGGGAGCAGATCGAGGTCATTAAGGGCCAGATGCAGTATTATGAGCGTTCGGCGGCGATGTCCTCCATTTCGGTCAATATCCAGGCCAATGAGGCAGTCCAGCCTTTGAAGATCGGCAATTGGCAGCCGGTCGGTGTCGCCAAGAAAGCTATCCAGGCTTTGATCAATACCCTCAAAACCCTGGCCAATATGCTGATCTGGATTGGGCTTTATATCCTGCCGGTTGCAGTGATCCTGTACTTCCCCGCCCGCTGGCTGTGGAAGGGAATCAAGACTCTCAATGAACGTCGAAAGGAACGGAAAGCCCGCAGGAAAGCATCAAAGAACAAAGCAGATTAGCACAAAGATCCGGACACATACAGCCTGGCCGTCTCAAGAGCGGCCAGGCTGTAATAATTAAAGGGACCTGGACTTTCAACATTCGAGGGGATCTGTTTCCCTGGAGACTCTGGTTTATAATAGCCTCACATGAAAGAGCTAATCCAGCAAACCAGATCACTGATTGGGATCACCCTCACACCGCAGCAAATCGCCCTTTTGGGGGAATATGAACGGGAATTACAAAATTGGAATCAGCGCTTCAGCCTGACAGCCATTGATGAATCTGCCCAGATTCGAACGAAACATTTCTTGGATTCTTTCAGCTCTTTGCTGGTGATGAAAAACACGCCAATCAGGCGCTTGATTGACATAGGCACCGGAGCGGGTTTTCCCGGGATTCCCTTGAAGATCATCCTGCCTGAGACAGAAATTCTACTGGTGGATTCTGTCCATAAGAAAACTGATTTTTGCCAGCATATCATCGAGCATTTGGACCTGAGCGGGATCGAGGTGGTCCATGATCGCGTAGAGCGCCTGGGCCGGGATAACCAGTTTCGGGAGCAATTTGATTGGGGTGTCGCCAGAGCAGTGGCTCAGCTCTCCACGCTG
>JARROG010000003.1:12222-30587 GCA_037384185.1 Anaerolineales bacterium
TGGGGGTAAGATGCTGGCGATGAAAGGGGATCAGGGTCCGTTTGAAGCCCAAAAAGCCGGCCGGGCGGTGGGTTTGCTGGGGGGAGAATTGGAGGGTGTGAAGCGCATCACTCTGCCTGGTGTGACAGAGGACAGATTCCTGATTACTATCACAAAGAAGGCGACCACGCCGGAGAAGTATCCCCGCCGTGTGGGTGTTCCCGGTAAAAAGCCTCTCTAGCTCATCAATTCGCCCTGGTCTATTCTCCACAAACCTGATATTTCCTGGAACTCCGCGGAGAAAAGATCGAGGTCAGTTGTGGTAAGCAGCACCTGCTCGGTCCGGGAGAGTCTTTCTAACAAATCCTGGCGCCGGGTGTCATCCAGTTCTGCCAGCACTTCATCTAGCAGCAGTACAGGCCACTCGCCATTCCTTTCCTTTAGCCAATAGACCTCCGCCAGCTTGATAGCCAGCAGAGTGGTGCGGAGCTGGCCCCGGGAGCCAAAATTCCCCAGGTCGACCGCATTGCTCAGGAAGCGGAGATCATCCCGGTGGGGGCCCAGGGAAGTCACACCCCGGGCAATGTCCTCAGTTCTCCTGGATAGAGTCGTTTCCCGAAAGCCCTCCTGCAGTTCTTGTAAGGAGAGGTTTGACAGGTCAAGGGAACTGTCCAGGGGCAGCTCGATCTGTCCGGGCGGATTTGGCAGGGGATTGTAAGAGGGTTGATAGCTCATGCGCAGGATCTCAGTTCCCCGGGTCAGTTCCTGGTGGATGGAGGCGGCCAGGCTTTCTAACTCTCGGACTGCCAGAATGCGGGCATGCATCAGATAGGAACCGGATTGCGTCAGTTTTTCATCCCAGTAGGATAACTGGTCTGCACCGCTGGATCTTTCAGCAAGCTGCTTGAGCAGCGCATTGCGCTGGGCAAGGGCTTTATTGTATTCGGAAACAGTCTCCGCATACTCGTGATCTACCTGGGAGATGGTCATGTCCAGATAGCGGCGGCGTTGGGACGGAGAACCGGTCAGAATCTGCAGCATATGGGGCAGGAACAAGACAGCGTTGAACTGGCCGATAACTTCGTTGATCTTCCGGGCGGTCCCATCCAGAAGTACTTCCCTGCGGATAGATTGACTGCCGTTCGACGCGCTATCGCGGATGAGGCGCACCTCCAGATGGTGATCACCATCCAGTTTACTGAAATCCGCCACAATCCTGCCGACAGCCAGGTCGCTCTGCAGCGCTGTGAAATTGATCAGTTCGATGGTGTTGGTGGCCTGAAAGGAATCCAGGCTAGAAAGATAATAGACAGCTTCCAGCAGGGTGGTCTTTCCCTGAGCGTTGTCGCCCACGAGGATCAGCGGCTTCCCGGGAAGGTCCTGATCAAAGCGGGAAAAAATTCTGAAATCAGTCAGGGAGAGATGTGTGAGAATCATGCAGCCTAAACTGGATTGTAATTCTCATCCGTCTCCCAGACATCGGTAGCTCGGTCAGTAAAGAGAATTCCATTGAGATGATCGATCTCATGCTGGAAGATGCGGGCGACCCAGCCGTGCAGTTTCATTTTCAGGGGCTTCCCATGACGGTCCAGGCCTTCAACAACAATTTCGTGGGCTCTCTCCACCTCTCCCATTAAGTTGGGAATCGATAGGCAGCCCTCAGCTCCGTTTACTGTCTCGGGTGAAAAGCGGGTGATCTTGGGGTTGATGGCGACATAAAGGGTAGGTGGAATATCCTCGTCGTCCTCACTTCCGTATTCAACCAGGATCACCTGTTGGGAGACGTTGA
Organism: Anaerolineales bacterium; assembly: GCA_037384185.1. Lineage (GTDB taxonomy): Bacteria > Chloroflexota > Anaerolineae > Anaerolineales > UBA11858 > B10-G9. The sequence goes on from JARROG010000003.1 coordinate 13,991, forward strand.
CCTGAGGCGCGGCCAAACCAGGAACGGCTTGTTTCCGCAGGGTGGGATGGGGAATGACGATCACTTCTCGAACGGGCATGAAACGAATATTTCCTTTCTTACAGCGCCTGGGTTTCGTCCCCTTCTGGGGTTAAATCGTCAGGCTGGTTTTCCTGGTGATAAGCCGCTAGAAATTCTACCATATCATCTCTCCGGCGGTGGGCTTCCTCCAGCTCTTTTTCCTTAATAGCAGCATTGTAGCGTTCGAAGATCTCGTTTTGTACTGCGATCGGTTGGGCGACATATTCGAAATCTAGCTGGATATCGCCCACGTTGATTGCCACGGTTCCGAAATCAAAGATCCGCTGAATGATATTCTCCCGTCGGTAGTCCAGACTCAATATATTTTCAAGCAAGGCTGAGCGTTTGGTCTCCCTCCCAAAAGGTTTGCGGTCGAGATCAATGACCTGTTGATCGCTGACCTGGAAGCGGTCATTCGCCCAATCAGCAAAGGCATAGGCCAAACCAAGGACGGACAGACCCAACGCTAATCCCAGGGCTTCCAGTCCGGGCCAGGGGATGAGGTTGACCATGCGGGCAAAAAAGGAAACCAAGGACCCCAGGAACAGAAGCCACAGCCACCAAGTATTCCTGAACAAGATAAATATGTGTTTGCGGTAGGTAATCACGCCATTGAGCTCATAGCGAGCTCGGAAGAGGTTCAAGAATTCTTGCAGTGGGGTGATGGTCTCAGTGATCTGGGGGCCGCCTTCCATGATCAGGTCTGTGAACTCTTCCTGGGAATTCAGTGGGTTTTCATCGCCAGCCATCCCCAATCGATCCCGTATTGCCTGGCTGATGCTCTCGCGGTCTGTCTGTCTGGCGAGGATCCTGGCCCGCTCCTGACCTTCTTCAATCATGTCCACCAGGAGTTCGGGGTGTGAGGCATTGCGCATGGGGATATTCCCGGTATAAGTGCGGATGATGACGTCACCGTATCCGAACATCCGCTGGAGCTGGCTGGAGGAAATATTGACAGAGAGAATGGACTGCAGCGGAACTTCCCGACGCTGATCATGCAGCCAGATGACCTTCTCGATCCAGGCCGCTCGCTCGTTGGTGACCAGATAGAAATCGTTCTTCCAATCCAGCCAGAGCCATAGTCCCCACAGAATGGCGATCAGAATTGTGATCATCAAGAAGATCCCAACATTGAATCGCAGCAGCACCGCGCCGACACCGGAAAGGATCAGAAAGAGGATGGGCAGCGTCAATTGAGTGTAGAGTACATTGGTGTGTTTGCGGTCGATGAACTTGACAACTTCTTCGTCCCTGATCCAGGGAAAATCGTTGCCTTGAAAGATTCTTGCGCTTGTCTGCATGGCAGACAAGCGGGATTTTACGGATGGAAAGGCGGCCAGGATGGCGCTGAATCCCCTTTTATTGACCGCTAGCAAGGTTGTTTTTTCTAGTGCTTGGGCTGTGTCGCGGCGATCGCGATCCCGGTCCAGATCCTGATTGCCAAAATGACCCTGCTCGTTGATGACGACCTTTTTGCCAGACTCGTCTTCCAGGAGAATTTTTCCCGAAACGACCAAGAAGAAATTCCTGCCCGGAAAACCTGCTCGATAGAGTACTTCTCCTTCCTCCAGCGAGATTGGTTTAAAGAGGGGTAGGACCTGTCCGAGGTCCTCCTCGCTGAGGTACTTGAACAGGAAGTGATCGTGCAGAAAAGCGAAAACGGCAGTTTGTTCCATGGTTTGCTCTAAGAGTCATTTTAACACAAGAACGGACCCCAATTCGTCTCCGGGAAGACCCGTTCCGGATAAGACCGGGTCAATTTCCCGGGATCTGCCCAAGGGTTAAAAAGCCTCCAACAATGATAGAATAGGATACGTTGGATGATCTTACCAATCAGGAGCAAGAAGTATGCCCATCAATTTTGGAACGGATGGTTGGCGCGCGGTTATTTCAGATACTTTCACATTTCATAATCTTCGGTTGGTGACCCAGGCGATCGCCGATTCAATCCACTCAGGACACTGGTATACGGAGGAAAGCGAGGATCTAAAGCCAGATCCCAACCGTGTAGTGGTTGGGTTTGATACCCGTTTTCTATCAGATCGATATGCCAGGGATGTAACCCGGGTGATGGCCGCCAACGGATATACGGTGTACATTGCCCAGGCGGATTCCTCGACGCCCTCGATTTCTTACGCGGTCAAGAATTTGAATGCCATCGCCGGGATTATGATCACTGCCTCCCACAATGCCCCCCGCTATAACGGCGTGAAATTGAAAGCGGCTGACGGCTGTTCGGCTTCCCCAGAGCAGTCCCGCCGGGTGGAGATCTACCTGAATGATAACCAGGAGCGCGGTCGAGGACCAAACTTGATGGAATGGGACCGGGCTGTGGAACAGGGGTTGATTGTCAGTTTCAATCCGGTACCTGATTATTACCAGCACCTGCGCACCTTGATCGACTTCGACACCATTGCTTCCAATCCTCCCCGGGTGGTTGTGGATTCTATGCATGGTTCGGCCCGGGGTATGATCAAAGGCATTCTTACGGGGACGGGTTGTGAGGTGGTTGAGATCAGGGGTGAGATGAATCCTGGCTTCGGGGGAGCTCATCCAGAACCTATCGGTTCTCAACTGGGACCGCTTGCCGGGGCGATCAGCACCGGAATGGGCACCTTAGGGCTGGCATTAGATGGGGATGGGGACCGCATTGGCGCCATGGACGAACGTGGCAATTTTGTTGATCCCCATCGGATCATGGCCTTGGCGCTGCGCTACCTGGTTGAAGTACGGGGTTGGCGTGGTCCGGTGGTAAGGACGGTCTCAACGACCAAAATGGTCGATCGCTTGGCAGAAAAATATGGTTTAAAGGTTTACGAGACCCCGGTTGGCTTCAATCACATCGCCGATTATATGATTTCTGAAAATGTGCTGATCGGAGGAGAGGAATCGGGAGGGATCTCAATCCAGGGAAATATTCCTGAAGGGGACGGCGTACTGATGGGGTTGTTGCTGATCGAGATCGTTGCTGCCTCCGGGAAATCTCTTCATGAGCTGATCAATGATTTACTGGAAGAGGTCGGTCCCGCTTTCTACGAGCGCAAGGATCAGCGCCTGAAATATCCCATTCAGAAGAAGAAAATGGTCCAGTTCTTGCTCGATAATCAGCCTTCTGAAATTGGCGGTGAAAATGTGGCTGAAGTATTGACCACAGATGGGGTCAAGTATATTATGGCAGACGATTCCTGGCTATTGATCAGACCTTCCGGCACAGAACCGGTACTCCGGCTTTATGCTGAAGGCAGAAGTGAAGATATGGTCAAAGCGCTGCTGGATTTTGGAGAGCAGGTGGCGGAGAGCATTACCTGAGAGCTGGCGCCATATCAAGCCGTATCTCTGGAAATAAACAACCACAGCAGGAAGAGAGAATCTGCTGTGGTTGTCCTTTTAATGTGGGTGCTGACAGGACCGATTATTCAGGCAATCAGCTGGTGGATGTCCGCAAACGACGACTGAGGATGATGATCACTACCAGTACGCCAGCTATCAGGACCAACCCCGGGACGCCGAAGTCATCCGCAAAACCGGTATCCGGCAGAGCTGTAGCAGTGGGTACGAGCGTCGCATCACCCCCTGCCTGCTGAGTGAGCAAGGCGGCTACTGTAGCTGTAGCGGCCGGATCTGGTGTGCCGTCCGAAGGCGTGGGCGTATTCGTAGGCGCCAGCACCGGTGTAGATGTACTGCTGGGTGTGAGTGTTGGCGTGTCAGATGGAGGCAGCGTGGCAGTATTGGTGGGGGTCATAGTCACCTGTTTGGCAATCGCTGTCAGCTGGGCTTGTTCTGCGATTGCGGTGTTAGTGGCAATGATTTCCGCCGCCTGAGTCTGCTGATTGGTATCCCGGCCGGGCAGGACCAGTACGGCGTAGGCAGCGATCGCCAGCAGGGCGATCAGCAAGATCCCACCCAGGATTCCAGCCACGATCAGGAAAGTTCGATTTGAACCCCTGCTGGTGGATAGTGAATCTTCGTCGCCGACCTCTTCAAATTCCAGATCGTCAAAATCATTCATGCCCATAATATTCTCTCCTCAATGTACCTGTCAGCAATTGCCGTTCAGATGTCGGTGGTGTTAATGATTTCCAGGTTGGTGAGCGGTACCTCGATGATTTCCTCGCTGCTCAGGCTCAATTCTGCCACCAGAGCGCTGATGCCATTTGGAAGGACCTTTTTCCGGGAAAGGATGCTTTCTACCTTCCCAATGCGTGATGCTAGAGGCCCATTAAGTATAATAACCTGTTTTCCTGCCCTCAGGGTTTCTGTTTCGGACGGATCCTTAAGGTCCCTTGTGGTGGATTGGGTGATGATCACTTCCGGAAATTTGCCCTGGAAGGGATCATACGGCTGCGCATTAAGAGCCACATTCTTGTCCTTGTTGGCAATTAAAATCCTCTCCGCAGCTCGATTCATAGGAGCAGTTCTGAAACCGTCCACAATCATGATCGGAAAGTCTGCTTTTTTAGCGGCTGGGATTAAGGCGGATGAGATACTGCCCAGGATCATGCCCTTAACAGGGATGTTACCTGCTACTTCCAGGGTCTCGGGATTCCGGATGAATCCTGCGGTGATAATTGTTCCACGGAAACTGATGTTCAACTGTTCGGGGACCAGCTCTTGGAGCAGGTCATTGCTGACCGGCTGGATGACTCCGTAGGTTATCTTGCCATTGCCCCAGACTCCCTGAACTAATGCGCCCCGGGTCTCGATGATTGCACCTCTTTCGGGGATAACATTGGTTACCGTCCCCTCCATTCCGGCTTGAAGTTCATAAGGTGCCGAGGTGATCTCGAAGAGGACCTTGCCTTCCCCGGCGATCTGGATTGAGCCATTTTCAGGGGCGCGGATCACTCGCTGGAATAAGCCCACTGGGCCGGCAATGATATCGCCTTTTACCAGGGAGTCTCCCGCAGCCCGCTGAAGGAGTTCATCAGCCCGGGCAGGAGTGACGTTCAGACCCTGGGCTATATCCAGCAGCAGATATTCTGGTGCCATCGGCGCGACGACGATCACGTCTGTGGGCGAGACCTTCTGCATGCGCCTGACCAGTACATTGCCGGTTACAGGCAGTACCCGTTCCCGCTTGATGCTGGTAAGCGCATGATATCCCTTCACTTTATGGGCCATAATCTTCTTTCATCCTGCAGCCTGGTATCAGCTGTATTTCAAATAAGTTTTCTTCCAGATCTCATTCCTCTTGCGGTTCTTTTCCTCATCCTGGTAGAACTGGAGCGGTCGACCTCTGGCATCGATGATGATTCCCAGAGCCCCACCGACTGCGTTCACCTTTCCGGCCTTTCCTGGCCCTCCCATACCGACATCAAAGCGATGCAGGGGGCGGAGGTGGAGAGATACTTTCTCTCCCATTTCCACCGGCAGGATCGATAAGGATCCATATTTGATTTCCCGAGTAACCGTCCTTCCGTCTTCCCGGAGGATGCGGATGCGGAGGATAGTGGTCCCGGGACGAGTTATCCCGATAGGTGCAATTACTGTGCCTAAATTCAAGAACGTGCTGGATTCGATCACCTGCACGGTCAACAGCGGGTTATCTTCCGCCACTGCTCCCAGCCCGGGGAGCAGGCCATTCTGGTCCAGAGCCAGGGTAGTTACCCCGGTTGGCTGAAGGCCATCCAGCAGGACGGACAGACTCTGATAGCGTTTGGGGGCGTTAGTAAGCACCCTTCCTGATCCGACGATTGGCTCCAGGGGCGGTAAAAGAGTCGCGCTGGAGTCCAGTTGTTTCTCAAGGCTGGGGATTGTGTCCTTGACAGCCAGGCGGAGAGCCTGTTTGGCAAGTGCCAGCTCGATTTCTAGATGGTCTTCTTCTGTCGGAAGGGATGCGGGGTAGATGGATTTGTTATAAATATAATTCCGAATTTCGTTATCGGTAATCTTTACCGGGAGCCAGCGCTTGATGCCTTCCAAAGAAGTCCTCTCCAGCACACCTGCGGCCCCACTCCCAACTCCCAGGTTGGGATAGACCCGGAGGGTCTCCTCTCCATGAAAAGCAGCCGCCAGAATTGTGGCGTCAGAACCAATATCCACTCCCATAACGCCTTTTTCTGGCTCATATTTCTGGCTGAGAAAGCGGATTACCCTGCCCAGCGCCGAGGCTGTCGATGTGAAGTTGCCCTCTGTCCAGGAAATGACCTCCCGCAGCCCGCCGGTCTGTTTCTTGCGGATATCCTGGTAGATCTCATTCATCTCTTTCTGGGCTGGGAAGATGCTTTCCTGCCCGAGCACCGGTTGGAGATTTGGAACGATTCGAAGTTTTGTTATCTTTTCCAAACCTTCTTTGGATTCCTCCTGAAGTTCCTCATTTCCTGTGAACAAAATCGAAGGCCGCTGGCTCTCATCCATCATGAAGCATGACAGTCCAATGCTTTCCAGGATGCTCAACAGAGATTGGGTGGCGCCATTATTTGTGCCGCCGGCTATAATGATCAGGTCCGGCCGGATCTTGGTCAGCAAATTGATACGATCGGTTGCTGTCCGGTCGTCGTTGAGGGAAATCTCAGCGGCGACCTTGGTATAGGATGTCTGTGCCAGATGGCGGGCGTGTTTGAGTGAGGCGTTTTTCAGCAGCCCGACAGTGACGACCGAAATAGGATTGCCGGCTGACATGGTTGCGACCATGATATCTACGCCCTGATTGTCCTGGGTGCTGGGGATGATCACACCATCTTTTTCGCTCAATAAGGTCCGTCCGGTTATGTACTGGAGTTCTTCCAGGGACTGCCAGATACCCGCGCTCACATCGAACTGAGGGCTGCCAGCAGTGGTTGCCGCAGTACCCACTGCAATGAAGCGGTACCTGCCGCTGACCACATCAAACAGCAGGGACCGGGTAAGGGTGGTGCCTATATCTACTGCGATTACTGATTTTGCTGCAACAGTTGTTGTGTCCATATCACCTAAAAGGTTTGGAAGAGCTGGAATCCAATCTCATTGAGGAAATCCCAGATAAAAGTCAGCCTTTCCACGAGGGCTGTGAGCGCGGTCAGGAAAACCCCGGCATAAAGAGCGCCAAAGGTGATAGCCAGGAAAACATTTCCTACCTGGCTTACCTTTTCTATGATTGGTAGTCTTTTATCCTGCCGCCCGGGGATGTCCTGGGTACCGAAATGAAAGTATATTAAGGTGGTCAGCGTTCCCAGGACAATAATGATACCGTTGATGATCTGATTCCAGCGGTTGTTTGTGACGTCATAGGCAGCCGGGTCAACGCTGTTGATTGTCCCCAGAATCTGAGGAAAGAGAGTTCCAGTAATCGCACCTCCCACAGCTGCAGCGGCGCCGATACCCACCAGGATGGCTATGGTCCAGTTGCCAGACTTTCGCAGTGGGGTAACTTTTAGCAATAGGAATATACTGGGAATGAACAGCAGGATCGACAGCAGTCGTTCCCCTTGGCTTCCCTGGAAAAGTGGGATGATCAGGCGCGGCATCAGCACATTGTTGACCGTGACCAGAGCAACGTAGGCGGCTGAAACGCCGATGAAAATGTGGATGGCCAGCCGGAAGAAAGGATTATCACCCAGCAGATAGCTGAATACCAGGATGGTCAGCAGAAAACCCAGGGCAAGGCCAATGAAGTCCAGTAAATTTGCCATGGTCATTGGTTCTCTCCTACCAGCTTGGTTCTGCGTTGAGAGAACAGAGAGAGCACACCGTTTGCCAGTCCGCCTATGAATATGATCCCAACGCTGATGATGATTCCAGTGTTGAAAGGCAGCCAGATTTTACTCGCCAGATTTGGCCGGGCGCTGAGCTGTTCATAATTCATGCTGTCAATCACGCCCGCTACATAGCCGTCCAGCATCCGGGGTGAGGATCGGAAATACGGTTGGATCAGCGGTTCAACCTGGGCGCTGACTACCATGGTGAGAGGAGTTCCACCCAATCGGGTCTTGACCTGTTCGATCCAGGTCTTGGCGGTGTTGGGGTCATCGGTGATCACCATGATCATCCTGAAATCCGCGATGCTGTTCACACCGCGCAGCGGAGGTGAATCCCAGGCATTGCTTCCGTTGAATGCCAGAGGAATGATTTGTTTTGGAGCGATCAAAAAGCTCAAGAGACCGGCAGACTCACCCGGCAGATATCCGAGATTGACGTATTTCTGATTGTGAAGATAGCCGTGTTCTGCCTGGGTACTGCTGAGGAATTCTTCTGCCAGGGCTGGACCAGTCGGTTGGGTGGACACAAAGGAAAGGTATGTGCCCTGTTCCATGAGATGGTCCACGACAGTTGCTGCCGCAATTTCCAGTTCTCCGGCTGCGGCTGGTTGGTAATCGTAGGCGATTAACACCGGCTGACCGTCGGAAAGCTTTTCAATCTGGTCATACAGGGCGGCATACCCAGTACCCTGTATTTGAGCAGGACTGGGTGGCTGTGGTTCGATGATGTCGCTGAAAATCACCGTCCCCGCTGTGGCTACCAGCAGCACGATGGCGATCAGCCAGCGCAGCATCCGCTGGGTTTGGGGCGGGGCGGGCCGCTGAATGGTTTTTGCTTTATTCTCATTGCTGATGATCTTCTTCAGCAAATTGACATAATCCTGGTGGGATTTTGTGGTCAGCAGATCGAGGGGTTTCTTACCAGTCTCGTTCAGGTTAATGCCGATTTCTGCCTCCGCAGGCAGCACACTGGGAATGCCAGCCAGAGGGCCGTAATTCTCGATGTATTCCTCATCTTCTGAAAGGCCTGATGAGTCGGCAGACTCGATCACAGGACGCATGGCTTCCACCCAGCCCGGCAGCTCTCCCTGGGCAAGGTCATCCATTGGTGAGGGAGCGATTTCCACGGAAGATGCGGAAGTCAGCCAGTCGGGGAGTTCTTCGTTGAACAGGTCATCGATATACTCCTCTCCGATCTGGAAAGGTTCTGTAGCTTCGTTAGCTGGCACAGAGCCGGATTGTTTACCTGTCGATTTCTTGGTTTTTTCCGTTTCATCTCCGGCCCAAGAAGGGAACTTGATTTGTTGTGAATCGCTCAAACCTGCAGCTGGGGCATCCTCTTTTTCCTGGGGGCTTTGCTTACCACCAGGATGCTCGGTGATCTGCGGTTGGTATTCCTCGTTGGTCAGGTCTTTTTTGCGCAGGAACTCATTGAGCGATTTCTCATCTTCTACTTTGAGCCAATCCGGCACCTCGGATTCATCGCTGTGCGGTTCGTCCGCATCTGCCTTATCCTCCGCGGCAGAAGGCTGCTCGGAGACAGCAAGCCAATCTGGGAATGAGGAGTCCTCGTCGACCAGGTCGCTGCTTTGATTGAGGCGTTTGATTTTATCCAGCCAGTCGGTCTGGGGCTTTTCGGGTTCGATGCTCTCTGGTTCAGGCGCCTCCCTGGATTCAGGGCTTTGAAGCATGTCTAACCAACCGGAATCCTCCCCGAAACCTTCGCTGTCGAATTCTGGTTGGCTTTCGTATTCCTCCGGGGTTGAGCTGGATGCAGGATCCAGCCAGTCAAATTCATCGGGAGCGCCTTCATCTGCGGGAACTGTATCCTGGAGCTCATCTTCATTTGCTAGACTGGGGTCCAGGAAGTTCCAATCCTCCCCACCATCTTCCTGGGATGAGGATTGAGGGAGCTGTTCTCCGCTTTGGGTTTTGCCTTCATCAGAATCCAGAGAATCCAAAGGGATTTCTCCCTTGTCGGGCGGTAGGTCCAGCCAGTCAAATTCATCGGAAGCTTGCTCTTCTCGAGGGGATTCCTCTTGGATCTTGCCTTCATCCTCCAGACCCGGATCCAGAAAATTCCATTCCTCAAGATCATTTTCATCAGGTGAGGATTGAGGGAGCTGTTCGCTACTTTGGACCTCGGTGTTTGCATCCAGAGAATCCAATCTGGTCTCGTCATTATCGGATGCACGCTCCGCGGACTGTGATTCGGTTCCCAGCGGTTGGTCTGCTGTCAGCGCCGGGTCCAGAAAATCCCACTCCCCAGGCGATGTCTCTGCCACAGGGGCTTCCTTTTCTGCTGTTCCTTCCCCTGCAGATTCGAAATCCGGAAAATCCCAATCACTATCATCTTCCTGGGTGGCAGGCGGCTCTTCGCTTTGGACTTCCTCTGGTGATGGCTCCTCCTTCAGAAAGTCCCAATCTTCCGACAGCTCGCCACCTGCCGGGTCAGTTTCCTCTGCTGGGAACATCCAGGGATCTTCCTGTTCAAACTCCGCCTCGGTTCCATTGAGTTTGTCTTCCAGTTCTTCCGGAAGACTCAATTCCTCAGCTGGTTGGCTGAAGTCTTCAAGGCTGTTTTCCGGCAAAGGATTTCCTGATGGTTCTGAGCGGGGGAGTTCCTGGAATGGGTCCGGGCTGTCAAAGATCTCATCGGAAAAGAAATCATCCAGCCGGGAGGACTCATCTTCGGTTTCTTGTGCTTGAGAACTGGGTGGTGGTGATGTCAGGTTATCCTCGCCCAGATATTCGTCCAGGCGGGAATATGTTTCCTGGTTTTCCGGGACAGAAGATTGAAATGACTCTTCAAAGGGGTCTTCGTTATCCTGCGGGGAAAGGTAATCATCCAGTCGGGAGGATGTGTCACCGGCATCCAGCTGGCTGGGAGGCTCTTGTTCGCTGAGGTAGCTGTCGAGCCGTGATCCCGCTTCGCTGGATTCCTGTGAAGGGGATTCTGTTTCGAGATTCTCGCTCTCCGCGTCAGAAAAGAAGCTGTCCAGACGGGAGATCTCATCCTGGTCTTCGGGCGATTCGGAAGCACCCGGGACTGAGGGCTCTTCGACTTGCAGTGCACCATCCAGAGGATCACCACAAAAATCGCAAAATTCGCGATCTTTGGAGTTATGTCTTCCGCAGTTGGGGCAAAGTAGCTCAGCCATGATTATCCACTGTAAGGGCGGTCAGTACCCATTAATATCCTGATGCCGGTTGTGATCGTTCCCAGGGCGATGCCCAGCAGCAGTCCTCTGGCACCACCCAGCGCTGGTACGCGCAGGATCCAGACCCGGATGACCGACAGGAAGGGAATCGTTGAGGGAGGAATTGAGAAGGAGCCCAGCAGGATCAACAGCAGGACGAAGAAGAAAATGATAGAAAAAAGATCCATTTTCTTTCGCAGGATGCTTGCTGCGGCATAGATCAGGCTGACTGCAGTCACTGCCAATAGGCTGGTCTCGATTGGGAGCTGGATATTGGTGAACACCCAGTTGGTCATTTGGAAGTTTGGCTGGCCGAAGAGATAATTCTGGACCATATCGATGATGCCGATCACGAGCGTCACCAGTAGGGAGATCAAGAGAATCAGGCTGTAGCCAGAATTCTCATTTTCTCCACCAATCTTCTTAAGATGGACTGAGATCAGATTTATGATACCAACCAGGAGGGCTACGGCGGCCAGCACCAGGCCGGTCCTTAAGAAAATGAATCGAATGCTTTCAATAGAAGGAATGAAGTACCCGGCCAGAACAATGATACCTACACCGATGGCAATTGCGGTCGATACAGGGGCATTTAATTTGATGTTCACGGTGTACCTGCCAGAATATCTTCAATAAATGTGTTGATGCCTATCAGATTGAGCAAAACGCTGCCCAAGATGATAGAAATGATGATCCAGCGGATGACATCCTGAGCGGAAATACTGGCCAGGTGCATTTTTCCTCCACCTAAGTATGCCCCGCCGGCATACAGCTCTTCACCGATCAGGGGATCGGATGCTGAGGCATACATGATCGCCTGGGCAGGAAGCTGGGCAGTGCCTGCAATGGTGGGGCTGCTTTGCCTTTCACCAGCCGTGGTCAACCAAATAACTTCATTGCCGAACCAGCCAGTATATACATTAGCGGATACGTTGTCGTCCCGAATGGTAGTCAGGGTGCCGACGGCATACGAGAAAGGAGTAACGCCAACCAGCTCACCGTATGGGTTGGTATGTTTTTCCGCCACACTGATCGCCTTGGAAGTGCCCCGGATGGTATCCTGGGCGAGGATGGAAAGAACAGGATTGCCGGTAGAAGCCACAGGAGGGTAATCGCACATGGATGATTTTTCAATTACCTGTTTTAGTAAACTGAGGCCAGCCAACCCAGCTGCGGCGTCCGGACCAGTGATACCGCCCCTGCCGAGGGAGATATGCAGTTGGGAGCCGTCCTCAACAGCCACGTTGATCTCCTCGCTGATCTTTTTATAACCAGAGATAGGCCGGAAGTTGGCTGTTTTGCGGTCCTTGCTGATGATCGTGAAGAAAATCATCAGCCCCACAAATAGAACGATCACAACGATCCCTGTAAATCCGGTCGCTGACACGGTGCTGCCCTCCATCTATGTTCCGGGTTGATAGCTCCGCAAAGCCTTGATAAATACTGCTGTTTCTGTCGGATCCTCTAAGATCTTGGCGAAATCCCGGGATTGTTCTGGGGAGATAAACGGGGAAAGAATTGGCTGGCTGAGATATACCAGCTGGGCACCAAGGATGCTGACTGGCCCCAGCGCTTCTAATACCGTTGCAAAGAAGTTCTGAAGCCGTAATTTATACAGCGTTTGGACCCATTTTTCCCTGTTTTCTTGGTTATCCATAGCTCAGAATTAGTATAGCATAGTTTCATTTTTCAAGCGAAGGGCCTGGAGGGGGCGACAATTGCCTTTTATGATCCTGAAGCATGATTTCCATAACAGTAAACCAAAAGTATGATAAATTATTCTAGGGAGAACTGAAGTGCAATATTAAACTCCTTTGGAGGTAAAAAAATGCAGCCTGATTTGACGGAAGAAATCCTTGAGTTGGTCCGGTTAACGGCTACCAAGCTGCCCCCAGATGTGGTGAAGGTCCTGAAGAAATCGCGGGATCAAGAAGAAGACGGTTCAGCTGCTCAGAAAGCCCTCGATACCATGCTCACCAATATCTCCATGGCTGAAGAGAAATCCACTCCTATTTGTCAGGATACAGGCACCCCGGTCTTCTATGTCTCGATCCCTGAGGGATGGAGCACCCGCAAGCTTACCAAGCAGATCCAGGATGCTGTGATCATGGCGACGGAAAAATCTTATCTGCGGCCAAATTCTGTGAACACGCTCACTGGCAAGAACACCGGTAACAACACCGGCGACGATCATTATCCCTCAATCCACTATCAAGAGGTAGATGGCAGCACAGTGGTAATCGACCTGCTGCTAAAGGGTGGGGGGTGTGAAAATGTCAGTACTCAATATAAACTGCCGGATGCCTCTACGGGTGCCGGCAGGGATCTGGACGGCGTCAGGCGGGTAACCCTTGATGCGGTTGCCAAGGCTCAAGGCAAGGGCTGTGCGCCTGGCACTCTGGGAATTGCCATCGGGGGCGATCGGGCAACTTCCTACACTGCTTCCAAAGAAGCTCTGTTCAGGAAACTGGACGATTCCAATCCTGATCCTGATCTGGCTGAGCTGGAAGAAAAGATCACAGAACAGGCTAACCAGCTGGATATTGGCCCCATGGGATTCCGAGGGAAGACCACAGTCCTGGGCACAAAAATCAAGAATCTGCACCGTCTGCCTGCCAGCTACTTCGTATCGATCTCGTATATGTGCTGGGCTTATCGGCGCAGAAAAATGACCTATAAAGACGGTGATGTAAGTTACGAATAATCGCTGTCCAGCAGGGAAATCACAGCCGGGTGAGTCAAGAGATCTCCCCGGCTGTTTTTTTGGGATCGGTCGTATCTGCTGGATGGAAGGTGGGTTAAATCATATTAGCGGTATTTCTACAGGAAGGAGTTTATGATGCAGACTGCAGTGAACAGCCCTAAACCCCCTCTCAGCCGTCGTTGGTTGTGGTATCTCTACGATGTGGGAAATTCTGCTTATGCGGCCGTGGTAATCCTGGCCATTTATGCAGCCTATTTCAAGGGACAGGTTGTCGGTGGAGCGGAAGGATCCCGCTTGTGGGGTATTTCTGTTGGAATTGCCATGCTGGTGGTCGCCTTGATCTCTCCCGTTCTGGGCGTGATCGCTGATCACACGGGACAGAAGAAACGCCTGCTGTTATATTTTACAGCCCTGGCGGTAGTTTGCACCGGTTTGCTCTATTTTGTGCAGACGGGAGATATCTTGCTGGGCATGGTGCTGTTTATCCTGGCGGAAATCGGCTACCGGGGCGGTCAGGTGTTCTATAATTCTTTGCAGCCCGAAGTTGCGGATCAGGATGAGATCGGACGGGTGTCCGGAAATGGTTGGGCGATTGGACTGCTGGGCGGTATTGTTTGCCTGTTCATTGTGCTGGCTCTGGTGATGACCAACCAGGGCACCTGGATTGTACGCTTTTCCCTGGTGATCACTGCGGTCTATTTCGCCGCATTCGCGTCACCGCTCTTCATCTGGTTCAAGGAGGAGGGTGAGAACAAGAAGCTGCTGCCGAATGAAAATGTTTTCTCGGTAGCTTTCCGCCGCCTCCGGAAAACTTTCCAGGGAGTAAAGGATCACCGCGAGTTCATTAAATACATCATCGCCTTCCTGATCTACAATGACGGTATATTGATGGCGATCAATTTCGCGGCGATTTTCGGTGCGGTGATGTTCGGCCTGGATCAACAGCAGATCATCCTGTTCATGATCCTGATCCAGTTCACCAGTGTGATCGGTGCTTATGTCTCCGGTTGGATTGCGGATAAATGGAGCGGGAAACATGCGCTGGTGATTTTCTTGCTGTTAATGATCGCTTCCGTCGTAGGTTTGTTCGTGGTGGATACAGTTACAGGTTTTTACGTGGTCGGTGGTGTCGCTGGCCTGGCATTGTCTTCGGTACAGGCAGTTAGCAGGGCCATGGTAGGGGCATTGGCTCCTCCTGGTCAGAGCGCGGAATTCTACGGTTTCTTTGCTGTGGCAGGCAGGACGTCATCTTTCATCGGCCCAACCATCTACGGCTATGTAGCAGCAGAAGCCGCCCTGTTCTTTGAGGCTCAGGGCAATCAGGCATCCTTCTTGTGGTTCAAGTTATTGGAAGGAGGAGCTCCCTTTTCAGAACAGCTGGGGCAGCGGGTAGCGATCCTGCCCGTGATCGCCTTCCTGGTGGTTGGATTGATCCTGCTTCTGAGTGTCAATGAGCGCGCGGCCAGAAGGCCAGTGGTCGAAAAAGTCCAGGCTTGATCCTGATCAGGTGACGGCAAGCTGTTCCTTGGAATAGTCCCGGAATATTTCCTGTTCAATGATGTTCCTTAATCGGTCCATTGCCCGGTATATGTCTCTGAAGCTGGTATACAGTGGGGCAATGCCCAGGCGGATATTGTCCGGGGCCCGGAAATCGGGGATCACCCGCAAAGTGGTATCCCCAGGACGGGGATCGATCAGCGCCCTGCAGATCCGGTAGGCTTCCGGATGGCGGAGGGAGACATGGGATCCCCGGATGCTCGAATCCAGGGGAGAACCCAATTCAAAACCCAGTGGGAGCAGGATCTGCTGAGCTAAGTAGATCAAATACTCGGTTTGCTGAATGCTTTTTGAGCGTAAGGAATCGATTCCAGCTTCCAGCAGGATATCCAGGGCAGGCTCTATGCCAGCCATGGACAGGATATGGGGTGTGCTGATTTGGAAGCGGGAGATGTTTTTTGCCGGAGAGAAATCCAGCCGGAAGGCAAAGGGATCCCGGTCGGCAAACCAGCCCCAGATGGGGGGCACCAGTTTCTCCTGCAAGTCTTTCCGGACGTATAAGAACGCTGGCGCTCCTGGACCACCGTTGAGATATTTATAGGAACAGCCAACTGCCAGATCGACATCCCATTCGTTCATCTTGAGCGGTACAGCGCCAATGGAATGGGACAGGTCCCACATCGCCAGCGCGCCGGATTGGTGGGCAGCCGCGGTAACTTCCTGGATGTCATACATAAAAGCACTCTTGAAAGCGACCTGGGTCAATGCTACCAGGGCGGTATCTTCATTGATAGCAGGGAAAAGATCTTCATCCCGGACTGTGATGCTGTCTTTGGACTGGATGAGCTTCAGCTGATGACCCGCGCCGAGCAGGTCGATCACGCCCTGGAAAATATACAGGTCAGTGGGGAAATTCAGCTCGTCACTGATTAAAACTGATCGCCCATCCTGGTAGCGCAGAGCGGCAGCAGTGAGCTTGAAGAGGTTGACAGAGGTGTTATCGCATACTATTACTTCGTCAGGTTGGGCGCCCAGGGCACCCAGCGCGAAGCGCTCCGTGTGGATGGTCTTTCCATCCGCACCGAACAGGGTGAGGTGGGCGTAGAGGGGTTGGGTCTCGGTCCCGGTTCGGTTTTGCAGGAATAGCTCCAGGGCGATCCGGCCACGGTCCTGGGCTTCGTCAAGGGAAGCTTGCAGGCCCAGGTCGCGCAGGTTGACGCGTGGCTGCGCATAGAGGTATACGTCGCGTTCTATGCCGCTGACGCGCCAGAAATCCTGGCATTCGAGGTAACGGCCATCGCTCCAACGGTATACCTGCAGGGCGATGAGGTTCTCCCCTGGACGGACAAAGCTGGTGAGGTCGAATTCAGCGGGCGTCTTACTGCCTTGGCTGTAGCCCACACGTATGCCGTTCACCCACAAATAGAAAGCCGACTTGACCGCGCCAAGGTGGAGAATGA
>JARROG010000004.1:0-15782 GCA_037384185.1 Anaerolineales bacterium
CGAGTGCCAGGTAGGGGCCAAAGGCAACGGTATCTTTCCGGCCAATTTTTTTCAGTGCCAGCAGCAATCCCGAAACCAGGCCGCCCAGCACAAATGCCAGGAAGAGAGTAATGGCGATCTGGGGAAAGCCGTTGATCAATCCCAGGAAGATCACTAATTTAACATCCCCCATGCCCATGGCGCCGGGTGCGAAAAAGGCGATCAGGAATAATACCCCAAAGCCCAGAGCGGCGCCAGCCAGGAATGTCCACCAGCTTTCCAGATGGAAGATCGGTATCATCAGCAGGGCCAGGCCAATGACTGGATAGATCAAGACATTCAATACCCGTTGATGTTCCAGATCGATGAACGCTATGGTGATCAGGATCGCGGTGTAGAGGAGTGCCAGTATTGCCTGCCAGCTCTGTCCAAACCGCATCCAGACGGCCCAGAACAGAAATCCAGTCAGGATTTCAACGATCAGCACCCGGAGAGGGATTCTTTCTTCACAGTTCCGGCAGCGGCCTCGCAGCAGGAGATAACTGAACACCGGGATCAGATCATAAGCGGCGATCCGTTTCTTACAGTTTGGGCAGTGGGAAGGCGGGGAGACGATCGAGGATCCCTCTGGCAGCCGATCAATTAACACATTCAGGAAACTGCCGATCACAATCCCTACCAGGGCAATTAACCAGGAAGGATATGTCATTTGATGTTCTTCGCCGCCAGCCCGACATTCACCGCATAGCGCTGCAGGGGAAATTTATCTGGCAGCACCAACTCGGTGGCGGGCGGCTTCAATGGATAGGGTGTGCGGCTTTGCAGGCGCTCTTCCAGAGTCTTACCTTCTCCCAGGCGGGATTCAACGCTGCCGGTGGAGAACAATGCACCGCTGACAAAGACCGGTGTGCTTTCCGGCAGGCGGTCGGCTTTGTGGCTTTCATTGTAGTATTTGGCCGTCCTGGCCAGCTCCTGGCTGAGCAGATCGATTTTCGCCTCGCCGGTGAGATCGCCCCTCTCCAGAGGAATGGTGCGGACCAGAATAGGGACATAGTTCACCAGGACGGTCACTCCCATGGCGTAGTCCTCCATATTGACGATGAGGGCTGTCGCCTGGCTGGCAATCCGGGTCAGTGCCAGGGGTTTGATGTCCATCAGCTTGGGTTTTATTTTTGCGCCTTGGAGGGATTTCACCACTTGATCAATGAGATTTTTTGGAACTGCCAGGACGTAGAGAGTGATTTGATCTTCTGCCCGGCTGATGATCTGCCAGGAAAGGTCGGTGTCTTCGATCGGGATTGCAAATTCTTGACGAGCTTTCCTCCGGATGGTCTCCTCCAAGAGTTTGTCAGGAATACTGGGGATGCGCATGATGCGGTGGACTGACCGGCTGCCTGTCACAGCACTGATAACATTTCTCCGGCTGGCCTTGAGTTCTTTCAGGGTCGTTTGAACGATGGGGCCGATGGTCTTTGGTGTATGGATCAACCCCTGGCTCATGGCATCTTCAGTGACCGAAACCGTTTTCCAGGCAGTGACCTTTTCGCCGCTCAGAGATAAAAATCTGATCTCGCTGCCCTCAAAGCTAATGGTGGTGATTTTTTTATTGAACAAGGTGCACCTTCTCTGTGTGTAAGCCCAATTGCCAGTAGACGTCAGGGCTGTTGATTCACTGGGGGGTAACCAAATGTGCTGATCTCAATTGAACATTGAGCATCCTCTTGTGCAATAGTGACTCCTTCCACAGCAAGGCTTCCTGCCCCGGCATCCTCCAGCGCCTGGACAAAGGTCAAGCATTGGGTCGGAGCCCCTGAGGCTTCGAGGCTGTATTGTTTCGTCAGTACATTGCCGGAGACGGTTTCCTGGACATCGCTGTTGAGCAGGCTAATGCTGAGCAGTTCAACGCTGCTGGATTGAGCGATATTCAATCCCCGCCGATAAATGGCAAAAGTAGAACCAAGTTCCGGGAAAGAGTTATTTAGCTGGAGAACTTCATTTTCGATACTTGCCAGTTCATTCTGCAGGGTATCGAGTTCTTCTTGATTGATCTCTTCCATCTGGTTGAGGTTCTCCTCCAGAGCTGTTTGACCTGCGGCAAGTTCAGCTATGGCGGAACGGCGCTGGAGGGTCCAGCCCAACAGGATGACATGAACGACGCCCAGAATGACACTGAGAGCAATCGCTATCCGTCGTGGAGTGAGCAGGCGGTTTTTCTTCTGGTTCACGGCTGCACCTCCCCGGTGGAATCGAACAGAATCGTGAAGGCATAGAAGGTTGGCTCTGCTGGCGCTGTTTCAGGATTTTCCGGGGCTTCTGTGGGAGGCAGATCCGGAAGCACAGGAGCATTTTCTTGGGCGATCTGCTCGATCTGATCAATCTCGATATCAGTAAGTGCATCAATCCCTGCCAAATCATCTGCAAGGTCGCTCACCAGCAGATATTGGGAGGCAATCCCTTCCAGGCGATAGGCATCACCCTGGCGGGAAAGAAAGCTTAGAACAATTCCCTTTGGAACCGCAGCCTGGATCTTGAACAAGGTAGGGCTCCAATCTTCTGGTGCGAGGTCCAGTCCACTGTAGGACTCCAGGATCTGGTCCCGTTCAGCAGTTTTCTCCTCTATTTGAGTTTGCAGGAGTTCCAGTTCTTCGGTGTTGGATTGAAAGAAATCCAGCTTAACCTGCGTTTGAGCAAAGTCCAAGCGCGCCTGGCGAAAAATATCTTGGGTTTTAACAGCAATGGTGTAGGTGGGGTAGAGAGTTCCCAGCAGGATCAACAGCAGCAGCCAGGGCAGGATCATCAAAAATGTCAGCTGCTTCCGCTGGTAGCGGGCGGGGAGGATGTTGATGTCGAATAAGTCCGGCGTTCCCCGGATCAGCAGGTTATTGATTTGTTTAGGTTGGGTTGTGGGATCTTCCATAGGAACCTTTGTTGTGCTGTTGATTGTCAGTTAAAATCCCAGAAAAGGATTGAGATTGGATTACCATTGATCTCGATCCGGGCATCGATGGTCACGGATCCAGACACAGCTTGAACATCATAGCGGGGTGGAGTTACCTCAAATTCCCAGAATTCAGTTGATTTGCTTCCCCGGGTAGCAAACCCGGTGGTCGCTGAAGTGAAAATCAAGTCTGACCCCTGGCTGACTTTTGCTGGGGCGGGGGTCAACACCGTCCAGCTGTCGCTGGATATAGTATACCGCCAGAATGCGTTTGAGCCTCCCTCCATCCCATAGATGTAGCTGCCGCTGTGATAGGCTAAACCACCCCCAGAGCTAACCTTGGCGGGAGTGTTTTGCTTGGTCGACCAAGAGTCATTGTCGATGTCATAATGCCAGAACGCTGAGCTATTACCTCCGAAGGCGTAAATATTATTTCCGCCGGTATAGACCAAATCGGATCCAAAACTAACCTTGTTAGGAGCATCAGCTTGGCGGGTCCAGTCATCGTCTCCAGCCGAATACATCCAAAACTCATCAGAATTACCGAGGAAGGCGAAGACCTTACCTCCTCCGGTGTACACCAGATCACCACCCTGTTTGATTTTGCTGGGGGAGTCTGCCATGGCGATCCAGTTGTTGGTGTTGGTATTGTAGCGCCAGAAGCCAGCGCTATTTCCACCTTCTAAAGCGTACAGAAAATCACCGCCGCCGTAAACCAGGGCACCTCCCTGCAACACGTCAAACGGCGCGTTCGCCAGGCTAACCCAGCTGTCGTTGGTGATGTTGTAGTAGCCAAAGCTGCGTCCTCCCCCGTTTAAAATATAGACCCGGTTGGCGCCTGGATATGCCAATGCGCCCCCGGAATCAACATCAACGAGAGTGGATTGGCGGACTGTCCAGCTGCCCAGAGGGAGCGCAGTGACAGTGATCGCTGGTGAATACCCGTTCAGAGTGCCCGGGAATGCCAGCGTCTGGGGGATGCTGACATTAACGTCCGCCTGGGCCCGGAAGGTTGGATCGTTGAGCAGACTCCAGATGGCATATTCAACTCCCGCATCAGAGGCGTACTGGGTGTTGAAGGCGGTCTCCGCTCCCCTGGAGCCCAATGATCGTGAGCTGACGAACGATAAAAATGGAGTTAGCAGTAAAGATCCGACTGCCAGGGTGATCAGCGCTGCAGGAAGCGATTTCCCGGCTTCTGATTGGCAGTCTATGTAGGAGCGCCGTCCCGATGTCTCCCGGACAGGTTGAACTTTCCTGGTGGACTTTTCGCTCACCGAGATTCTTCTACTGCTTCTGCTGAAGACCTGCCTGAGGAATTTCATACTCATCTCGTACGCAACGCGAATTCCAGGTCAGCGGTTTCCGATTCGTCCCCGCTGGTGGAGGTAATGGAAACGGACAGCAGCTTGCCGGTGAGGGTGAAAACCACATCCGCTTGATTGCTGATATGGCGGGCAACCGTGGTGGTGGATTGGAGCGCTCCGCTGAGATAATACTCCCGGATCAATTGTTGGTCTGCCGCATTATAAGAATAGCGGAACTCTTGGGAATCATCAGCCCAGCTCAAGGTCCCGTAGACCGGACTAGTTCCAGGGGTGAAGCCGGCGGCTTCCAGCGCGTCACGTCCCAAATATAAGGAAGCGACCTGGATGTCATTGGTCACCTGAAGCTGGTGGTTGCCCCAGCGAGTGGTGAGTATAAACTGCACCAGAGCAGTGGAGAGAAAACTGGTGACCATAACAGCGATGGCGATCGCTACCAGCAGTTCAACCAGCGATGCGCCGGTTTCACCTGTTCTGATTCGGATCATGGTCCGCTTCACTTTGATCATCAGCGATCCACCTTGTAGCTGGCGATCTGAGTGATCTGGGTTGCTCCCGACGTGACGGTAACCGTAATTTTCTGCAGCCCATCGTTGCGCACTCCCGACTGGAAATTGTTGGAAGATGCGTTCCAGTACTCGATTCCCACCGCAACTGAATAACCGGGGAGATTGCTGATTGTGGGGTAAGGGGAAGAGGCCGGATCAGCCTGATAGGGGGCATCCTTGATCAATTCGATCTGTGACTTAGCCAGAGTATCTGCCCTGACACTATCATCCACCTGTTTGACGCCCAGTGCTCCGGTGGTGATCATTACCACAAGAATTACGATTCCCAGCCCGATGATGGCAATTGTTACCAGTTCCTCGACCAGCGTGGCTCCCCGTTCACTTTTCAACAATGTTCTGCCCATTTTTTGGATCATCTTTTTTATCTGATTTGACCTAATAGGGAGTACATGGGCAGAATGACTGAGATCGCGACAAAAGCGACGATCAGGCCGACAAAGATCACCATCCCGGGTTCCAGAAGGCTGGTAAAAGTTTCCAGGGAGCGGTCGACCTCTTCCTCATAATAGGAAGCCAGCGTAAGCAGCTGGGTGTCCAGCGAGCCGGTTTCTTCGCCCACCCGCACCACCTGGGCCAGCATTTTAGGAAAATATTTTGATCGGGAGAGGGGGTTGGCAATCCCCCTACCCTGCATGGTTTCCTGTTTCAATTTGTCAATTTCCTCATTGAGGACCATGTTTTGAATGGTTTCTCCGGTCAAATCCATGGATTCTGTCAGCTGTAAACCGGCGCTCAGCAGTGTAGCCAGGGTCCGGCTGAAGCGGGCGGTATTCCCGTGAGTGTTGATCTGTCCCACGACAGGAATTTTAAGCAGCAGGTGAGCCAGCCGCCTTTTGCCTGCCTGGCTTCGAAAGTAGATGACCGCGATCCCGGCAATTAGAAACAAACCCAGAAAGATAAACAGGCGGTAATCCAGGAAAAATTCAGAAGCGCCCATTAAGAACCGCGTTGGCCAGGGCAGTTCTGCCTCAAACTCACTGTAGAGCTGGAGCAGGGGCGGGAGGGTGAAGTTCAACATGATCAGCACAACCACAACAGCCAGGGAGAGCACCAGGGCCGGGTAGATCATCGCCCTGCTGATCTTGGATTTGATGTTATTTTCTTTTTCGAGATGGATGGCCAGCTGCCTGAGGACGGTCCCCAGGTTGCCGGTTTGCTCACCGACCCGGATCATATGGGTATAGACAGGGGGAAAAACCAGTTCATGTTTGGCGAGGGCATCGGAAATCGATTCTCCCTGCCGGATGTCCTCAATCACTTCATAAAGGACTTTCTGCAGCGGTTTGCTGTTGACCTCTTCCGCCATCAGGTTGATGCCGGACAGCAAAGCCACGCCAGATTCCACCAGGTTGGCAAGCTGATTAGAGAAGACGATGACATCCCTTGTTTTTGCCCCAAAAAAGGTAGGAAACCATTTGGCCAGATCAAATGCATCTGGGATATGGGTCAGCCTGGCGATGGTTAAGCCGCGTTCATAGAGCAGGCGCTCAGCTGTTTCCTCCCGATCCACATGCAGCACCCCTTTTATTTCCGTGCCGGAAGAGTTATAAGCCAAATATCGATACGGCATTCCTGCTCCTTGGAGACATTCGCAGGGTACGTGGGGGATTATTCAACAGAGTAGACGTTGCGCAGTACTTCGGTTGGAGTCGTCAATCCCTGTTTGACCTTGATCAAACCATCTTTCAGCATGGTGACCATCCCGGCTTCAACGGCTGCCTCTTTGATCTCGGTTGAGCTCGCTCCGCCATTAAACATTTGACGGATATGATTGTTTACCAGGAGGAGTTCAAATACCCCTATTCGTCCCAGATATCCGGATTTCTGACAGTAAGAACATCCCTGACCCTGGCTGTAGCTTTTCAGGGGTTCCCCCATTTCTCTTTCGTAGATCTTGTTGTTCTCTTCGGTTGGCTTAGCTGGCTGACTGCAGTGTGGGCAGGAGAGACGGATCAGCCGCTGGGATATCATAGCTAAGGCGGATGAGTTGATCAGGTAGTGGTCAATTCCCAGGTGGATCAGCCTGAAAAAGACCCCGGCTGCATCATTGGCATGGATGGAGGAGAGCACCAGGTGACCGGTCAGGGAGGCTTGCACCGCGGCGCTGGCGGTTTCGCTATCCCGGATTTCACCTACCATGATCTTGTCCGGGTCAAGTCTCATCACGCCCCGCAAGCCGGAAGCGAAGGTGATATCTGCAGCCCGATTGACCTGGATTTGATTGATCCCCATGAAGTTGTATTCCACCGGATCCTCGATGGTCATGATGTTATTGCGCTTTCGGTCCAGGAGAGATAAGGCGGCATAGAGCGTGGTTGTCTTTCCAGCTCCTGTGGGCCCTGCCACCAGCACCATTCCGAACGGAGAATGAATCACCTTTCGGAAATTCTCTTTGATCTCTGGCTGCATTCCCAGACGGTCCAGATTGAGGATCGATTCTGTCCTGCCCAGAATGCGGATGGTAGCCATCTCGCCCCAGGTTGTGTCGCTGGTAGCCACCCGGAAGAAGGTTTCTTCACCACCGATGATGTCTGAGAATTGACCGTCCTGTGGCCGCCGGCGTTCAGCGATGTTCATATCCGCCAGCACTTTGACCCGGGATAGTATCTGATAATGGCTGCCCTGCGGCAGGGTGAGAGCTTCGGTTAATATGCCGTCCACTCGATAGCGCACCCGGACAGAATCGTGATCGGGAACAATGTGGATATCAGAGGCGCGGTCACGGACAGCTTGCTGGAGGATCATGTCTACTGCCCGGACAACTGGATCTTCCAGGACCGCAGCGGTATCCAAATCAGCTTCTGGGGTGGTCGTTGTGTCGGAGAATTCGGCTACTTCGCGCTCAATTTCCTGGTTGGATTTATAGTAGAGATCGATCGCGGATTGGATGTCCATGCCCCCACCCACCGAGGGGGTGATGTTCATCCCGGTCAGAGCAGATATCTCACTCAGAACAGCGATGTCGGTGGGGTCTTCCATGACAACTACCAGCGCCCCGTTATTGATCTCAACCGGGATTAATTGGTATTTCCGGGCTACGTTCTCTGGAACAATCCTGGTCAGTTCGGGATTGACCGTTTGCTGGCTAAGGTCAGCAAAGGGCAGATTGAGGTGAATACTGAGAGCCAGAGCCAATGATTCGGCTGTGATCCAACCCTGGTCGATCAGGATGGTTCCCATTCGCCGGTTATCCCCAGCTTCCTGCCTGCCCAGTACTTCATCAAGCTGTTTTTTAGTAATCAGCTTGGAATCCAGCAGTACCTGACCTAAGGAAGGCCCAGCGCCAGGAATCTGGGAGGTTTTTTCAGTATTTATTTGACTCTCCTTGATTTTTAACGCAAAATTTGTAAGGTAAGTTTATTATAGGCTGGAAATCTATGTTTTACAATTTTGTTATATGATAAGGAGTCGTTTTCATGCTGTTTTCTTATCATTCCTCTGTGAAGTTGTCCGAGCCAGGCAAATTGCCTACAAAAGGCTGGTATCGCTGGTGGGCAGTTTGACGGTTCTTGGATCCAGAATGATGATCTCCTGAGGGAACGAGCATAGACTATAATGAAACTTTAAGAGGGATGCGAATATGAGCCGAAAAAAGAGATCCGGGTTCGGGTCTTACCCACTGCGCTACCTGGCTCTGGGCTTGCTGATGCACAGCCCCGATCACGGCTATCAGCTCGATCAAACCCTGGGGGATGTGTTCGGTATGATCTGGAAAGCCGGCCAGACCAAACTCTATGTGACCCTTTCCGGTCTGGAAGAGGAGGGTTTGCTGAGGGTCGAGATGGAGCACCAGGAGAACCGGCCTGACCGCAAGGTCTACCACCCGACTAATGCTGGTCGGCAGGAGTTTATGGAGTGGGTCGGTCAGCCGGTTAAATCCCTCCGCTCAGCCCGAGTGGAGCTGCTCGCCAAGCTTAGGTTTTATGATTGGCTGGGGCTCCCCGGAGTAGAGCAATTAATTCGGTCCCAGGAAACCATTTACCAGAAAATGTTGGATGAATGGCAGGAAGATCAGAGCCAGGAAAGTGATCCCTTCCTGAAGCAGGTCTATCAGTTCCGGATCGATCAGGCTGGCTTTATCATTAATTGGCTGGAAAATTACCAGGAACAGCTGGAGGGAAAGGATAAAGGACAGCCGCCTAGCTGACATTTAGCCCCTTTTTTTATCACCCTATTTACATTATAAATATCAAGTGATTAAATACCTCTGGTAGATGAAAAGTGCTCGTTATGAAACAAAACAGCTATTACTTCTCGACTCGCGACTTGCTGTTGATGGCTGCTCTGGCTGCTCTGGGGGGCATCGCCAGCACCTATATCAATCTCATCGGGGACTTTTTCCAGTCCACTCTGGGATTTGCCGGGACAACTCAGTGGGCTTCTGGCTTCCATGTGCTTTGGCTGGTCCTGGCCGTTGGGTTGACCAGGAAAGCTGGCGCAGGCACTTTGACAGGAATTCTCAAAGGCGCTGTGGAGCTTTTCTCAGGGAATACCCACGGGCTGCTGGTACTGCTGGTGGACCTGGTGGCAGGCATCCTGGTGGATCTGGGTACCCTGCCTTTTAAGCGCCGGGATCACTGGACCGTTTATGCCCTGGCCGCTGGACTTGCTTCAGCGTCCAACGTGTTCATCTTTCAACTCTTTGCCGCAGTTCCCGCTGATTTGATCACGCTGGGCGTGATTGGTTTGATCGCCTTGATCGCGTTTGTTTCCGGGGTGATCTTTGGCGGAATTCTGGGTGCAGGGCTGCTATCCGCTCTGCGTGGATCGGGCGTTGTTAAAGACCAGCCGGTAGAGGTACCTGGAAAGACTTCCTGGCGCGTCCTGCTGGCGGGTGGCCTGCTGTTGGCTGGCGGATTGTTCGGCTATCTCAAGACTGTCCAGGCTGGGAGAAGTGAGGTATCTGTCTCGGGAGCTGTGGCCAAGCCCTACCTTTTCAGTCCGCAGTCTACAGATCTGCTGGAAGAGCAGGTCTCACTGGATGCAGATGGAGCGGTTATCTCCTACCGGGGATATCCTCTTTCTGAGATCATTGCCCGGGCACAGCCGGATCCAGCAGCTGATATGGTCTTGATGCAGGCTGCTGATGGCTATGCCTTTTTTATCTCCAGAGAAGAGCTGCGTGAAAACACTGCTATTGTTCTTCAGGTTCAGGGAAGGGGGAAAAATCTGGTCTACAATGTGGCAGGACCCGCCAGTAAAAAAGCCTGGGTCAACGGTGTGGAGGAGATCGTTCTGGTCTCATCTGAGCCGCTGGAATTAGAGGTTAACGGGGAAGTGACCAATTTCAACCCGGCGGATTGGATCGCCGAGATGGACAGCACCATTTTGGATCTGGGCGGAGGCTCTGTCAAGCTCCAGGGTGTCCCTCTGGGTTTGATCCTGGATAAAATTGACCCGGATCTCCCTGATCTAGAAGTGACAGCCTTTGGTCCTGGAGATCAGCAGCAGAGCTTTTCTGTCCAGCAGCTCCAGGAGGATCGGGATATCCGGGTTTTCCTCTCTTTGACTGAGGGGTCGGTTTCTTATGTCCTGGCTTCCCTGGATGGGACAGTCTTCCTGCCAGAGCTGGAAGGGATCCGGGTTCCATGATCAAACTGGTGGATTTTAGCTACCGCTACCAGGGAAGTGAGACAGCGGCGCTGCAGTATGTCAGCCTTCAGGCCGCTGCCGGGGATCTGATCACCCTGACCGGTCCATCCGGAAGCGGTAAATCCACCCTGGCTCTGGCCTTGGCGGGTTTCCTATTCAAGCAATATGCTGGGGAATATTCCGGGGTGGTGCAGGTTGGCGATCACCATCCGGACCGGGAGCCGATCTACGTCACTGCTGATGTGGTTGGGCTGGTGCAGCAGAATCCTGAAAACCAGTTTTGTACCTTGACCGTCGAGGATGAGATCGCTTTCGGTCTTGAGAACCGCAGGATCTCAAGACAGGAGATCGAGGACCGCCTGACCTGGTCCTTAAAAGCCGTAGGTGCGTCCCATCTGCGTGACCGCAGCCTGGCGTCCCTCTCCGGAGGAGAAAAACAGAAGATCGCCCTGGCGGCCATTCTGGCAGCCCGACCGCGGGTGATCGTCTTTGATGAACCAACTTCCAATTTGGATCCCCGTGCTACTCGAGAGATATTCGAGGTGATCCTCGACTTGCAGCGAGATACTGAATTAACTGTTCTGGTCATCGAGCACAAACTTGATTTCCTGCAGCGGGCCCAACCCCGCCTGGTGCGCCTGGAGGGTGGCCGGATCCTACCTGAGTGGCATCCAGATAATGATCCGCTGCAGATCAATGCGCCAGTCTACCAAGATAACGATTCAGCACCGCTGGTGGAAATTGAATCCCTGTCCGTCAGCTATGGCGGAAAGCGGGTTCTGGACGGTTTGGACTTACGGCTCTATCCCGGTGAGTTGGTCAGTTTGCTGGGAGATAATGGATCCGGGAAAAGCACGCTGCTGCTTTCGATGCTCAAGTTTGTGGATCGGGAGGAGGGAGTAATGCGCTTTCTGGACCGAGAGCTGGACAGCTATCAAATTCAGGATTTGGGCCGCGAGATCGGGCTGATATTTCAGAACCCGGACCAGCAGATCTTCGCTTCCACGGTTTGGGAGGAGGCAGTACTGGGTGCGGAGAATTATGGCTTGGACCCTGAGGATTACCAAATCAGGACCCGGACTCTCCTGGAGCAAGCCGGCCTGGGGGATCGCCTCCAGGACCATCCTTATAAATTAAGCTACGGTGAGAAGCGCCGCCTGAATTTGATATCTATTCTGTCCTATCAACCCCGATTGCTGCTGCTGGACGAGATTTTCATCGGTCAGGATCGGGAGAATGCCCGCTTCCTGCTTCAACTGCTGGTAGATTATGTGGAGAGCGGCAACTGCGCCCTGATGGTCAATCATAACCCCGCTTATTATCCCCTGGTTTCCACCCGGCTGTTGTTTCTGCAGGATGGGAAATTCATTGTAGACCGCCCCCTTCCAGATGGGCTTGAAGAACTGGCACGTCTCGGACAGGATGTCTATCTTCCAGGAGGTGGAGTTTGAAATCCCGCCTGGGCTACCGCGATGGCAGCTCAATCCTTCACCAGCTGCACCCTTTGATCAAGCTGGTCTGGCTGGTCTTTGTCACAGCCGCTGTCTTTTTGATCACTGACCCCTATCTTAATCTTGGGCTGTCAGCAGCTCTGATGCTGATATTTCCCTTGATTGGAATCCGACTGCGGGATCTCCAGGGGTTCAAAGTGCTGCTGGTTGCTGCCGCCCTGATTGCCCTGCTCCAAATTTTATTCCTGAGATCTGGACCTACAGCCCTTATGCTCGGCACTTTGCGGATCACCCTGCCAGCCATTCGCCGTGGGATCTATCTGGGTGCTCGTTTCATCGTCGTGGTGCTGATCAGTTACCTGTTCGTGTTGACTACCTCTCCCGACCAGCTGGCCTATTCCCTGATGCAAGCGGGACTTCCCTATCGTTATGGGTATACTTTTGTGACTGCTTTGAGAATGATCCCGATCTTTGAGCAGGAGGTTCGTACAGTATACCGGGCTCAGCAAGTCCGGGGTGTTTCTTACCGGCTTCGCAGATGGGATGAATTTTGGAAGAACTTGCGGGCTTTTACCCTGCCGATGCTGGTATCTGCCCTGGGAAAGGTGGACGCATTGTCGATCTCCATGGAAGGCCGCTGTTTTGGGATGTACCCCACCCGAACCTATTTCCATGCCAGGAAGAGGTACTCCGGTGATCTCTGGGCTGGCCTGGCGTTAGCTCTGTCAGCAATCTTGTTGATCGTTTATCTGCTTCAGGAGGGGATCAGTTAGTGGACAGCAAACTCAAAAAGCCGATATTCTGGATTGTTCTAAGTTTGTCAGTCCTTGTTTTGGTGGCAGCCGGCTTGTTTCTCACCTGGCGGGATGGTTTGGTCCTGCGGGTTGCTGATCACTATTCCCGGGAAGCGCTCCAGAACGACCTTATCTCAATGGATGATTGTGCGGAGTGCCACGAAGGCGCGGATTTTCACCGCTGCTCAACCTGCCATGATGAGCACGGCTCGGTGGAGTTCGCTGAGCTGCCTTTCTACAATCTGATTCTGTTTAGCGGTGATGTCCCCAGCCCGGGCTATGTCGAGATCAATCAGATCCTGCCTGATCGGGATCATTCAGGAACTTTTATCAGGCTCCTGGATTTTTTGGAAGCGCAGGGAGTGGAATCCTTTGAGAGTGTGACCATGACCTCCTGGGATGGAGGGTTTGTGACAATCTCTCGAGAGAATCTGTCTGACCAGGCCCTGCTCCGTCCCTACACGGATGGGATTCGCTTTGCTGATGAAGATCTGCATGTCTCGACCTGGCTGAAAGGTATTTCTGGTTTTATTGTGGTGGGGGAGGAGCGGGATTTGCAGGTCAATGGCAAGTCCACATCGATTGGTAGACTGCTGCTGGGTCCAACCCGTCAGGTAGTGGTCGAGAGTGCCCGGGTGATGTTCGAAAGTGATACTGATGGGGTGAGCAGGGAAGCATTTACTGCAACCCGATTGTGGGGAGCGGCCCTCAGCGATCTGGTACCGCTGGATGATTCATCTGTGCTGCTGGTGTCCGATCAGACTGGAGAATTGCAAGAATTCAATTACCAGGAGGTCAGTCAGGCGGTTTTGATCGCTGCGGCGGGTGGACCCACCCTGGTCCTGCCGGAACAGCCCAGGTCCACCTGGATCCAGGGGGTTGTCAACCTGGAGTGGGAGAAATGATAAAGGTTGAGTTGAAAAGCAAGGCGCTGGTCGTTCTGATCCTGATTGGACTGCTGGCAGCATCCGCCGGGTGCCGACCCAACTGGTCTTTTACGCTGGAAGGCTTGAATGATGGAAAGCGAGCTGTCAATTTCGCTACTTGGAATGCATATGACATGTTTGCGGAAGAGGGTGCCCTTCCCCTGGAACAAATTTTGTATGGCGAGGGAGCCCGGGTTGTAGATTCCATTTCTGTCACGGATGAGGATGGAAATGTCATTCAGTACGATTGGGCTGAGGAGGCAAATTCACTGCAGCTTGGCAGGAATGGTTTGCTGCAGGGAGGAGATCACCAGATTCGACCTGACTCGATCCTGGTTGTCCGATCGAAGTGGGAATCCCTTGTTGAGGCACATATCTATGATATAGCCCCCACGGCTGCCGGGGCTCTGGGAATATCTGAGCCGTCGCTCTCTACCGGTGAGGACCTGGCCGGAGTGTCAGCTGAGTCTGTACTGCTTCTTTTCCTGGATGGTTTTGGTTATTTACGCTATCAGGAAGCGCTGGACGAGGGATTGATTCCTGTCCTGGAAGGACTTGATCGACCTCTGCTGGGGATCACAACTTATCCACCTGTGACATCGGTATCCACTGCTTCTTTGCTGACTGGCACTGAACCACCCAGGCATGGAGTGGAGACCCGGGGAATACGAAAAACAGATAGTGGGACCTTGTTTGACGTGGCCCGGGAAGCAGGCTTGCAGGTAGTGGCCGTGGAAGGGGATGCGCTGGCATTCAACCTGCGCGGAGCTGAAGTGATACTCTCGGGAGATCAAGATGGAAACGGCGGCACGGATGATAATGTGCTCGCCAATACGCTGTCTGTGCTGGATAAAGGGATGCCGGATCTGTTTTTCGTGCACTTTCATGGGATCGATGATCAAGGCCACGAGGTTGGCCCCGGTGCTGAACCAGAGGAGGATAAGATCCGCGAGGTAGATGCCGCCGTTGGGCAGATCCTGGAAGCGCTGCCTGCCGGCACTCTGGTGGTGATCTTTGCTGACCATGGCATGCACCAGGTGAATGAAGATGGCCGTCGGGGAAATCACGGGCACCTCATTCCCCGGGATATGCTGATCCCTATCTGGGTTTTTAGGAAATAGGATTATTGCTGAGTATCAAGAGGAGGAGAATATGAATCGAAGACGATGGATACTTTTCGTGTTGGGCATTGCTGCCCTGTTGATCTTGGCTGCCTGCGGGAGCGGAGCGCCGGATGTTGACTGGGAACTGTCCATCACCGGTGATGTTTCCCACCCGCTGACCTACAGCTTCACTGATCTGGCGGGTATGGAGCAGGTGGATCTCAACGAGATCCTGATGGAAAAATCAACCGGTGAAGACGAGGTCACGTCCTGGAGTGGTGTGTCCCTGGAAGTTCTGCTCACGGAAGCTGGCGCCGGGGATTTTGCTACCTTGACTGCCCTGGCAGCGGATGGCTACGCCATTGAAATTCCCGCCGGGGAGACCAATGACGCCATTATCGCATTGAAGGACAACGGAGAATGGATTGCGGATGTTACCCCGGATAAAGGACCCGTCCGTCTTGTAACGCCGGATACCCCGGCTAATCGCTGGGTCTTCCAGGTTACTGACATTCAGGTAAATCAATAATCACCTACCGATGGAGAAAGTTGTGAATAACAGAGTTCGATTGATGATTGCTGTTTTATTGATATCGGTCATCCTGGTTAGCTGCAGTGGTACCCAGTCAGCAGCTCCGATCATCGAGGATAATGCGCCAGCTGTGGAAGAGACAGCACCGGCTGCAGAAGAAGCTGGGTCAGCTGATGAAACCATGATGGAAGAATCAACATTGTTAATTGGTGAGATGGAATTCACCATGAGCCAGCTGGAAGCCATGAATACCCTTGAGGTGGAGTACACCGGCAAGGATGACACGGTGACCGTCTACACCGGCGTGCCCGTTTTGGCTCTGTTGTCTGAGGCTGGTTTGGAAGGAGAGACCATTGTGCTGACTGCCAGCGATGACTACCAGGCAGAGGTCAGTGCGGCCGAATTGGAAAGCTGTGCCGATTGCGTGGTGGCCTTTGATAATGGTGGGCTGCGCTCAGTGCTTCCCGGTTTTTCGAGCAAAGTCCAGGTTAAAGATCTGGTTGAGATCTCGGTAAAATAACCCTTTTTGATCTCTGAAAAGACCTCCGAGGTTCATACTACCTCGGAGGTCTT
>JARROG010000005.1:0-20080 GCA_037384185.1 Anaerolineales bacterium
AGCCGCAGATCCACAGCATACTGTGATCGCCAACTTTATCCCACCCACGGCGGATCCCGCTGACGTTCAAAATTCCTCATCGCCTTACACTCCTCTGCCCACCCGCCAAGCAGACTGTGAGAACCAACTCCAATTCGTTGAGGATCTGACCGTCCCCGATGGTATGGAAATGGAGCCAGGACAGTCATTCTCCAAGCGCTGGCTGGTCAAGAACAGCGGTAGCTGCAACTGGGATCGATCATATTCATTGCAGCTGATCTCAGGATTGGCGCTGGGTGCTGAAAAGGCTCAGGAGCTTTATCCAGCTCGCCAGGCCACGGAAGCAGTTCTGGAAATTACATTCACCGCACCGGACAATCCAGGCCGATATAACTCCTGGTGGCAGGCCTATGATCCGGACGGCGAGCGGTTCGGGGATCCCGTTTATCTGGAAATTTCGGTCATCAGCGATTAACAAACAAGAGTGTACCAATGGCTAAAAAACAATCCAGCGTTGAGCGTGTGAGAAAAGTTCTGGGAGAGCTGGGTGTGGATACTCAGTTTAAAGAACTGCCCCACAGCACACGGACCGCAGTTGAAGCGGCAGCTGCTGTCAACAGCAGTGTCAGCCAAATTGTGAAGTCCCTGGTCTTTCAAACCTCCGAGAAGGAACCTGTTCTGATATTGACAAGCGGATCCAATCAGGTGGATGAGAGCCTGGTCAGCAGGAGAATTGGGGAGCGAATCAAATTCGCTGACGCAGATTTTGTGCGCCAGCGAACAGGATTTGCAATAGGAGGGGTTTCACCTTTTGGATTGACAGAGCCGATTCCCATTTACCTCGACCGGGATTTACTGGATCATCCCCTGATCTGGGCGGCTGCTGTTTCTTCTGTTGCTGTTTTCAGCATCATTACTTCTTATCTGATTGTTTCAACTGGATCAGAATTTTTTGTCGTTCAGTCGTGTGGTTGCTTTGGCACGGGAGAATCAAATAGCACTCCGAGCTACTTCCATCAACGATTCTATCTTCAAGGGGACACCCTTCACAGGATCCAGCACCAAATGCATTGCTTCCTCGGGACATTGATCCACACAAACTCCACACCCAAAACAGCTTTCTCGCTCGATCTGAATATGATCAGCCGCCAATTCCAGCGCTGAGAACTGACAGTAGCTCACACAAGTACCGCACCCCTCGCACAGATCCAAATCGACTTCAGCCGTATATCCAGAAGACATCAGCATCGGGGTTCCGCTCCTCTGGGCTTGAAATGCCCCACAGCAGCAGGAACAGCAATTACAGATGGCATAGAAGCGGTTTAACATGGCATCCTTGAAGAATGCGTGGTGTACATGCCCCCTTTCATGTTCCTCCTCGAGGATTTTCATTGCTTCCTCGGATGTGATCTGGCGCGACTTTTCCGGATGGTGATCCAGTATGAAGCTCACAAATGGGTCCCCGACGATCAAGCAAACATCCAGTGGTGTGCAGGGATTCTCCCTCCCCGCCCGACAGGGGCAGTCAAGAGCGGCAATGCGTTCCGGATTCTTCAGGATGATGTCTCTGGCCTTCGTATAAGGGATTACTTTTTCAAGGTCCTTGATGATTATTTCCTGATTGACTGAGACCAGTTTTTTTGCCTCATCCAGCGGAACGACTTTACCATGGTAGGAGTCGGCCCAATCCAGCCCCGGATCTTCGGAATCCTTCTGAAGTGGATTTAAAATCGAGGACAGAAAAAGGAAAACGGGAGTAAGGATCCGACTGAGCCGGTGTTCCCCAGTGGCAACCCCAATATATAAATAAGGCCATCTCGCGTACAGATATCCGTGCAGAAAATCATACAGGCTGTAGTCATCAGTCCGTCTGCCTTCCTGAAAGAATTCCCGGGTAGATCCTTTGATCCAACCGTTTCCTTTTTCACTCATTTAGTCCTCCTGAACGCTGTCCTGGAGCCATCTTGGGAATTTATTGTATTGTAATGCAAAATAAAAAGAGGCTGCAAGTAGTGTCTCCAGCAGCCTCTTTTAGATGCTTGTTCTATATCAAGCAGCAGCGGCATTCTCTTCCTGCCAGCGCCTTGAA
The DNA here is from genome assembly GCA_037384185.1 of Anaerolineales bacterium. Classification (GTDB taxonomy): domain Bacteria; phylum Chloroflexota; class Anaerolineae; order Anaerolineales; family UBA11858; genus B10-G9. Next base: position 2,069 of record JARROG010000005.1, read on the forward strand.
ACCAGTATGTACGCAAAAGCCAGCAGGCCCAGGAGCGCCGCCTCGCGGACCTGGATAAGGGCACCTCGTTTAAAAGCCCCTCGAGGTCTGATCTCACAAACCAGGCTGCCCGCTGCATTCAATAAACTCCAGCTGCGCAGTTTAGATCCACCCGATTCCAGCCTCAAAGATTGTCCATCAAATTCGATCTCGAAAGCCCGTTTAAATACCTTAGGAGAGTAAGCTTTTCCCAACACCCGGTCCCCATCAGTCACTTGAAAGTTAGGTTTCCAAAAACTTGTGTTTTTAATGATCAGCTCAGATCCGTCTGCCCCCCGAAAGGTGCCCTCCGAAATCATCGCGTTCAAATTCAGCACACCTAGCACTCCGTCAGCAGCGTTGAAAACATGCTCTGTTTTAAAACCGCCGCTGACGGTGACCTCGATTACATCCGCGAGGAACTCATTTGGTTTTTCCATGATCCGCCTTTTCTTGCCCGCCGCCATATTTCTCAGCGACTTCCGCCATGGAGGTCATCCCCATCAATCCGCCTAAATTCATAGTATCCACCGCACTGGAGGGAACGATGACCATAGCACCCTTTTCTTTTAGACCTTCAAAAAGCATGTTCATGGCACGCAGGTGAAGCGCTGTGGGATTATCACGATACGCTTCGGAAGCCTTGGCAAATGAATTTGCTATCTGCTCTTCACTTTCGCCCAGGATAACCCGGGCTTGTCTTTCGCGTTCAGCCTGCGCTCGGCGGCTCATCGCATCTTCTAAGCCCCCCGGGATAACGATATCCCTGATTTCAACTGATTGAACTGTAATGCCCCAGGGTGTGGTCCTCTCGTCAATGATACGCTGGAGCTCAGCGTCCATTCTCGCTCTACCAACCAGGATATCAGCCAGTTCCATTTGGCCGATGATCTCCCTCAGTGCAGTTTGGGCAGCCCAAGCAATAGCAGCACGGTAGTCCTCAACTTCCAGTGCTGCTTTTTCGGCATCCCAGACCACCCAAAACAGTACTGCATCTACATCCACCGGTACTGTATCTTTGGTCAGGGTACGCTCGGCAGTAAATGAGGTTACCATCACTCGATGGTCAATCCAGGCCGGAATTGTATCAACGATTGGGATGATCCAAAAAGGACCGGGGCCTTTCAATCCCACAAATCTACCCAACCGCAGTTGAATGGCTTTTTCCCACTGCTCAGCGACTTTGAAAGCCAGCAGGATATAAACGCCGATCAAATTCAAAACCACCAGATCAGCGACCACCCAACCTACTCTGACGGAATTCAGGATCATCCAGATTGATGTGGCGATAGACACCAGCATCAAAACCAGGAAGATCAAGACTGCCAGGCCATTAACCTGGTTCTGGCTCTTCTCCTGATAACGAAAATCGAATCCTGACGGCTTGACTACCATTTTTCCTCCTAAATAAGTTTGATTAATTATCGCTTTCTTTTTTAGCCCACTTCGCTAACTCTTCCTGAAAAGTCTTCTTGATCTCACCAATGCCATAACCTAGCCGGTAAGCTTCCTCCAGTGCAGATTCAAGAATGGAGTGCAGCAGTTTCTGACGAGTCTTCTCAAGCTGTTTCTGGTCAGGCACTCCGCTGACAAACGTTCCTCTGCCGCGCTGGGTGGATATCACACCTTCCCGATCAAGCTCAAAATAAGCCCGGGCGACTGTGTTCAAATTGACCCGAATATCTGCTGCCAGCTCCCGGATAGTAGGGAGCTGTTCCCCTGGCTGCAGCTGGCCGGCGGCGATCATTGAGTGAATTCTCTCCTCGATCTGGATGTAGATCGGTACACTGCTATTTGTATCTATTTGCAATTTCATAATCACCTATTGTAATAGTTTATTATGACAATATGATTATTGCACAGGGTTTTTAGATTGTCAAGTAGTTCTCGAGGAGGGTTTGTTTGACGGTTGCCAGCTTATCGCATACAATCGATAAGCAATTCTGTTTGTGTGCAATTGAGTTGCATTCCGGGAACGCAGAAAACCATGTCTGATAAAAAGCGTATTGCTGTCATTGATCTAGGATCGAACACCAACCGCCTGATTGTCATGGAGACAAGGCCAGGCTTCTCCCCAGCAAACCCATGTCAGCCAAATCCTGGCGACGGCTACCAGCGCTGTGCGAGAGGCAGCCAACGGCAGGGAATTCCTGCAGCAGGTCAGAGATGAATTAGGAATCACAATCCAGCTGCTGGATGGTGAACAGGAAGCCTATTATGACAGTCTGGGAGCTCTGAATGAGATTGAGCTTCAAGAGGGAGTGGTACTGGATATCGGTGGCGGAAGTATCCAGCTCAGCGATATCCAGAAAAGGAACTTCCAGAGAGGCAGCTCGCTGACGCTGGGAGCCCTGGCGCTGACAGAGCGTTTTGTAGAAAACGACCCGATCAGCGAAGGTGAATATCAGCAAATCCAGAGTGAGATCGAGCGCCAACTCGACAGTGTAAAATGGCTTCCAGAAAAAATTGGCCAAACCTTGATTGGTCTGGGTGGAACCATTCGCAATCTGGCTTTGATCGAAGCCCAGCGCCAAAATTATCCCCTCTACACCCAGCATGGATTCGTCCTCGAGAAACCTTCCATTGAACAAAGCATTGCTTATTTCCGGGGGCATTCTCTCCAGCAAAGGCAGGGGCTGCCCGGGCTCAGCAGCGACCGGGCGGATATTATCCTGCCCGGTGCTATGGTCCTGCTGGCAGTCATGGAACGACTGCAGATAGATCAGATGCAGCTGTCTGTAAACGGTCTAAGAGAAGGTGTTTTCTTTGAACTCTTCTGGGACCATCTAGATCCACCCATTATTCCCAGCGTCCGGCGGTTCAGTGCTTTGAATTTAGCCAGAAACTATGACTATGAAAAAGATCATGCCAACCATGTCAGGTTCCTGGCTGGCAGGCTCTTTGACCAGCTTGCACCTCTCCATGATAGCGGAACCCGGGAGCGGGAACTGCTCTCTGCAGCAGCCCTGCTCCATGATCTGGGCAGAATTATTGGCTACAGCAGCCACCACAAACACACCCAGACGCTGCTGGAGTACAACGGCCTACCTGGTTTTACACCCAGGGAAACAGCGCTGATTGCCCTGATGTGCCGCTTCCACCGCAAAGGACAACCAGATATTTCCGATTATAAATTGCTGCTGAATAATGAGGACCAGCAATTGCTGTTCCATCTGTCTGCCATTCTTCGTCTGGCAGAATGTCTTGAACGGGGTCGAAACGGCAACATCACCGACACGATCACGACCTGGGATGAGGATCAACTGCGCGTCACATTGATCGCCAACCAGTATCCAGCAGTGGAACTCTGGCAGGCTGGTCGAAATGCCTCTCCGTTACTGGCTGAAGCCTACCGAAAAGAGATCGTTTTCGATAGCTTCTCGCCTCCCGTTGAAAAGAAAACAGCCGGTTAGTTGATCTGCCGGCTGCTAGTTCGCAAAACCCTGGAAGATTTTCCTTTTTAGATCTGCTGCCACTCAATATATAGATCCCGGTCAAAAGCAAATTCCAGCAATTCCCCCTTCCCCAAGGCACGCCTCTTTTGCTTTTTCGCTTGATTCTCGACTTTACACTTGATGGTGATCTCCTCAGCCGAAAAAGAACATTCCAGGTCCTTGACATTTCCCCGGGGAGATGCATCCAGCCCGTCTGCAACTCTCAGTAACGATGACAGAATAGTTACAACTCGCTGATCCACAATAGGCAGGTCAGCCAGGTTTTTATGCTTATCCCGGGGATTTTCACTGCGGTGGTAACGAGCGATAGATCCAATGATCCTTCTTTCTCTGGAAGAAAAGGGCAGCGACTCAGTTTTCAAAATAGTGTTCAGGGCTTTCAGGTGATGGTCCTTCTTCCCTTTACCAATATCATGCAGCAGCGCGCCACACTGCAGCCAAAGGCGTTCATCTCGACCCAATCGGTGCAGAGGCTGAAGCTCATCAAATAGACGCAGCGCCAGGTAAGTTGTTTGCTGAACGTGTTCCGCAGGGTAGGAATTCTCCTCCGCCAATGCAATGACTGCTTTGACTCTTTCCTCTTCGAATTCCTGACGGGATCTCCCGCTGAAAGTATTCTGCCACCAGGACTGTCTTTCAATCTCCGGGACCTGCCAGGTTTCCGGCGATTCAAGCACGGTATCCAGGTCCTGACCCTGAATGATCATTTGTGCTAGGCTTTCCGGAAGTCCTCGCTTGCGAATCTCATTGACTGCTCTCTCCAGATCGTATTCCAAACGATAATGGCGGACCTGGATTGCGATCTCACTGGCAGGTTCTTCTTGCAGCATAGCTGGATCGAGCTCCAATACAGCGTAGCTGGCACGGTAATCTCCATCGTTTGACCTGCCTACACTCCCTGGATTAATGAAAAACCCACCTTCAACACTTCTGAAAAATGGCTCATGGGAATGTCCGCAGCAAACAATCTGGGCATTCGCTTCAGTCAATAACTCCTGCAGCCTTGCTTCTGGAGTATCTACGGTCAACCGTTCACTCCGCGAGGCAGGACTTGCATGGATCAGCAGCAGCCGGGTACTTCCCAGCCGCATCATGATTTCCTTCTGGAGGCTTCTAAGATATTCCCGACTGGGCGCTGTGAGATTTTCATAGGCCCAGTAAATCGCCAGGAACAAATCTGGCGTTTTTGTCTCCCTCCACTTTGCTTTTTTCCTGGGTATCTTCAAAACCCTTCTGTCAAAATTCCCCCGGATACTGGTGATACCTTCCTGCCGTAGCCGCCTGACCACTTGATCAGGCTCGGCCCCATAGCCAACACTGTCCCCCAGATTCCAGATAGCTTCCACCCCCTGCTGCCGCGCATGAACCAGGACAGCTTCCAGGGCAGGCAGGTTCCCATGTATATCGCTGATCAATCCAACCCGCATTGCCTACCCCGCATTATGCCATATCCCCTTATGAGCGATCATCCACTCCTGGGAGTTGAGAACCGGTTCATCATCCCCTCGTTTGACTGGCTGATAACTACCGTCTGGCAGCATTCTTCTGGCTTTGACATTATCTTTCAGGTGAACAAACAGAATATCGTCCCGGATCGACTCCTTGATGTTCTCATCTTCCACCGGGAAGAGTGTTTCCACCCGGTGGTAAAGATTGCGGGGCATCAGATCTGCACTTCCCAGCAGAATCTCCTCATCTCCTCCGTTCCGGAAATAGTAGATTCTGGGATGTTCCAGGAAACGACCCACAATTGATGTCACTGTGATGTTATCGCTGATGCCAGGCACACCAGGTCGGAGACAGCAAATTCCCCGGGCTTGAATATCAACTTTGACACCCGCTTGAGAAGCCCGGTAGAGAGCTTCGATGCATGACTGATCGACCAAAGCGTTCATCTTAAATGCCAGATAACCTCCGCCGTTCTCCTTATGAACGCGGATTTCCCGGTCGATTCTGCTCAGGATCCCCTCCTGCATATCCCCGGGAGCGACCAACAGCTTGTTGTACTCTTCTTTAAGAGAATAGCCGGTCAAACCATTGAAAAGCGCGGAAATATCCTTGCCAATCTCCGGATCACAGGTGAAGTAACCGATATCCGAATACAAGCGGGCAGTCTCATCGTTATAATTTCCAGTTCCTAAATGGACGTATCGACGGATCCCTTCCTGTTCATGCCGGATCACAACGCTGACCTTGGCGTGAGTTTTTAAACCCACCAATCCGTAGACCACGTGAACCCCTGCTCTTTCCAGAGACCTGGCCCAGACTATATTGTTCTCTTCGTCAAATCGGGCTTTTAACTCAACCAGCACTGCGACCTGTTTGCCGTTCTCCCTGGCATCCATCAACGCTGCCACGATGGGCGAATTGGGTCCAATTCTGTACAGAGTCATCTTGATCGCCAGCACCTCTGGATCCCGGGCGGCTTCCCGGATGAATCGGATCACCGGGTCAAAGCTGTCATAAGGATGGTAAAGGAGGATGTTTCGCCTGCGCATAACTGAGAATATGCTCTCATCGGTTGACAACGAGGGAGGCAGTGAGGGCTTGAATGGTTTATCTTTCAGGTCAGCCCGGTTGATGGACATCAGCTCCATTACATCACTTAACCCAATTGGACCATCAACCACATAGGTCTGGTAGGAAGCCACGTCCAGATTAGTCTGCAGGATGTCCCGAACCTGGTCTGGCATGGTGCTGTCGATTTCCAACCGGACCGCGGTGCCGAATTGGCGCTCGCGGACGCTCTCCGCGATCACCGATAACAGATCTGCTGCTTCGTCCTCTTCAATTTCTGGGTCTGCATCCCTGGTCACCCGGAAGGGATAAGCAGCCTCGATTTTCAATCCTGGGAACAACAGGTCAAGGTTAGATTTAACGACTTCCTCCAACCAGACAAAGTTGGTGGATGATCGATCATTGATCCCAAGTTCCTGGAATTCGTCAGCGCTTTCCTCGCTGGGAATAGCGATCAGCCTGGAATAAATCTTCGGTACTTTCAAACGAGCAAAACGCTGGCCGTGTTTGGGGTCCCGGACAACTACTGCCAGGTTCATTGATAAATTTGAAATATGCGGAAAGGGGTGACCAGGATCAAAAGCCAGCGGGGTAAGCGCGGGATAGATTTCCTTCTTGAAATAACCCCGCAGGATTTTGCGCTGCTTACGCTTTAGTTGGGAGTAATGCAGGATCTTGATGCCTTCATCTTCCAGTTTTGGAAGAAGATCGGTGACCCAGCAAGCGTATTCTTCCTCTAATTTTGGAAGCAGGCGCTGGCGGATTACTGCGATCTGCTCTGAGGGAAGCATCCCATCCGGGGGCACCTGGTGAGCGCTCGCTTCCAGCTGTCGCCTCAATCCAGACACGCGAATCATAAAGAATTCATCCAAATTGCTGGAAAAGATCGCCAGGAATTTCAATCTCTCCAGAAGTGGATGGGATTCATCTAGAGCTTCTTCCAGGACTCGGTCATTAAAACGGAGCCAGCTCAATTCCCGGTTCACATATAATCTTGGATCTTTAAGATCCTGAGGAGGATTGGCCAAAAATTGTTTGATATTATCAACGACCATCTTCCGCTCCAATGAAGTTGCTCCCTGGAAAATAATATCCAGCAGCAGGCGGTCCTGTATAGACAACTTCAACTATTGGGAGGCAATTTTACCACAGCCGCGGTCCCTCCTGACTGATCGATTTGCAATTCTACTGCCCTGATGATTATAAATCATCCTGCATATTTTCTTGAATCCTGAGACTAAGATAAGATGGTAGGTTTGTCCTCTCTCTTATCAAACCATTACTTGCCAGCCGGATGTAAATGCCTTTCAATCATGTTAAACTATTCCCTGCAATTTCCTGTAATAATAATATATACTTACCTGAGCCAGAACCAGGTACCAGACGAGTCGGTATTGAGGGACAACATGTTTATGAACAAAATCGTTAAAAGGATTACCTTATTCTCCCTAGCACTTACCCTGCTTATGGGCCAGACCGCCTGCCAGATGGAAGCACAGCCCACGAAAATTGGAGCGTTAAGTACAGCAGCCCAGCCTGTTACCCCTCCTGAAGCAGACCTTACCCAGCAGGACCTTTACCAGATTGGCGATATCATTCAGGTCAATGATCGCATCCTGGTAGTCCTGGGCTGGGATCAACCGCCGGGAGGAGACCTGAATCCACCTGAAGAAGGCAAAAAATACCTGGTCGTCGATTTATTGATTGCCAACCCTGGTACTAACTCCTTTAACAGTTCTCCCGTTTTCCAAATGACACTCAAAAGTCCGTCCGGGCAGAAATATAATCTCAACGGGAAAGCAAATGCGGCCAGCGGCAGCAATCTTCCCAATGGAGAGGTCAATCCCGGAGAAGTTATCCGCGGCAAGGTAGGTTTCCAGGTTCCAGCTGACCAGACGGATTTTATTTTTGTCTACGAAGCAAATCTAATCGGTTTGGGAGAGGTCTCTGTCGATCTGGGTCCGACACCTGTGGCAATAGACCCTCCCGAGGACCTCAATCTGAGCCAAGGTCAGGAAGTATTCCAGATCGGTGATCTGATAGAGATATCGGACCTTGTCATCCAGGTTCTGGGAGTAGATTTTCCCCAAGGCACAGAACTCATCCGACCTAAGGAAGGTTATCAGTTTGTGGCAGTTGATGTTCAGGTGGAAAATCAGGGCAGTTCAGTCCAGGAGATCACCAGCATTGCCCAAATGTACCTCAAAGATGGCACAGGACAAAAATACACCTTTCATCTGGGAGCCCAATCGGTTATTGGTGGAGGCCTGCCGGATGACGAACTCCAGCCCGGAGAAAACGTCCGGGGCCAAATCGGTTTCCAGGTTCCAGAAGATCTCAGCAACTTGATCTTTGTGTTTGACGCCGAGGTCTTTGGTTTTGGCAAGGTCTTTGTCGCCCTCAATTAATCGGGGGAGCAGAGCTGCTTTCAACTTTTCCCTGTGCCTCGCTGCTTCCTGCCCCCTGATTGTCCTTTATGTTTGTGAGCTGTGATCTGGATAGCCGCTTCACCAACAGCGGGGCATTTATTCTCGCAGATCCCGCAGCCTATGCACAGCTCCCGAATTACTTTTGGACGCTGGATGACTTTCCATTCTCCAGTTGCAGTTTGAATATCAGCTATCTCAAGTTCAATAGCCTTATCGGGGATCGGACACATTTCTTCACAAACGATACACTCCGTATTCTCCGCCCAGGGCAAACAGCGATCCCGATCGATCTCCGCCTTCCCGATCACCTGCTTTCTTTTCTCCTCTAATGTCAGCGTAGGAAGGGCATCCACAGGACACACTTGACCGCAAGCCCGGCAAGAGTAATCGCAATAGCCGATCCTCGGTACCACAACAGGTGTCCAGAAGCCCCCAGGTCCTCCTTCCAGAACAGCCATCTGAATGGCATTGGTTGGGCAGACTGTACTGCATTCCCCGCAGCGGATGCAAGTACTGAGTAATACCTCATTCTCTGCTCCTGGAGGTCGGATCAGTTTGGAAGAATGCCCACTGCTGAGCCAGCCGCTTTCCAGCAAACCCACGCCAACAGCCGCGGTCCCCAAGGAAATCAGGGCTTTTCGCCGATCCAGATCATACGGTTGATGGAGGAAGGTTGTACTGCGTGCGGGAAAAGTCACCTGACCGGTTGGGCAGTCCACTGCGCAGGTCAGGCACATTGTGCACTCACCAGGATCACAGAATATTCTTTCCCCCTTTTGGATTGCCCCGGTAGGGCAGGATGGAAGACAGTTCCCACATAGAGTGCAGCTCTCTGAGATTTCACAGTGCACCAGGCTGAATTTACCCAGCGCGCCCAAAAAGCCCCCTAAAGGGCAGAGATAGCGGCACCAGAAGCGCGGAGCGAGAGCATTCAACCCTACCACCGCTGCAAAAAAACCAAAATACAGCAGTCCGAAGCGATAAACCGCAGGATGGGGAGGAAAAATCGCTGGCCGAATCAAACTGTCAAATGCGCTGACTGCTGGAATCAGGAAAGGGATTTTCAATAAGGATAATTCCAGTGCCGTGATCCCCTTGTCCAGGGCAGGCCAGACTGACGCAGTCAACGTCCGGTACCCGATCGTCAGTGGATCAAATATCAGCAGAGAGAGATTTGTCAGAGCGGCTGCAATCAAGATCACCAACAGCAGTATGTATTTTATACTCCTGAAACCTTCTGGGATCATGGGTCGGCTTTTCTTCCAGCTGCGGACAGGAACCCAATCCAGCACAGTGCCAATCGGACAGAACCAACCACACCACACCCTGCCCAAAATCAGGGTAATTCCTATTGTTATTAACGCCAAAGCAGCCGCAGACAGCAATGTCCGGCTGGCCAGGATCTGGGCGGTCATCACCAGCGGATCAAGCTGGAGCGGAAGGTTAACCAATTTTCCTTTGAATTCTGATCCTGCGGCAGGATTGAGATAGAACTCTCTCCTGGACCACAAGAAAAGCGCCAGGAACACTCCCAGAAAGAAGAACTGGCTTAGCTTTCGCAATCTCAGGCGTGCTCTCGGCGAAAGTCTTCCTGAGGATTTTGATGGGCTTTCAGCCAAGATTGATCTCCTCGATCTTCATTTCGGAAATCTTACCTGATCCCAACCCCATCTCCACTCCCTTTTTTATATAAGTCAGTTTTTCCGGTTCAATTCCAAACAGGGTTGCTGCATAACTATCTGCAGCGACAATATTCGGGGAAGCGATGATCGTGTCTGCTTTCCTGACATCTGACAGATTCCCTCCAGTCGGACCGTTAGCCATCAGCATCCGAACCGCATCTACAATCACCAGATGCGACCGAACGCGGGTGCTGAGATCGGCCAGCCGCTGTCCCAGACTGGCGTGCATGGCCGGCCGGTTGTAAATCACCCCCATCAGATTTTTCATCGCCAGGGTCAACCGAGCCAGCTCATGATTCTTAGCGATCGGCACATTGATAAGCACATCTGCTCGCAGCACGTCATCGTAAATTCTGGCTGTTTTAAGATTCTTCCCAGAAGGAATCGAAGTCTCTATGAATTTGATCCCGGACATAACAACCATTTTTCCACCCGCTTGGTTTACTTTCTCCTGGATCCCGCTAATCTGATAAGCCTGTTCTGCGCTGCCGCCAAAAGGATAATCAAGTACCTTGACTTTTTTAGCGCCAGCTTCGAGGGCCATTCTGACCACAGCTCCCACAACCCAAGGATTTGTTGTGGCGGCATACTCATAGGAGTGGTAAGCCACGCAAATATTAGGTTTCACCACAACCACATCTCCTGCCTTAACGAAGCGTTCCATTCCTCCCAGTGCCCTGACGGCTGAACGGACCATCTCTTCAGGTTCTCCCCCACGAGCAACGGCCAGGTCAGGGAAGGAAAGAGTTGGGGAAGGAGTTGAAGTAGGAAGATCCACCTCAGATCCATCCGGTGTCAGATTGGAGGGATCCTCGAGCGCGGTTGGGTTGGCTAAAAATGGTGTGGAAGTGATCTTATTGGCAGGGATTGATTTTGTGAGCAGTTTGGACTGATCCAGGCAGCCTGCCAGGTAAAAACTGCCCAGCGAACCCAGGCTGGCAGCCAACAGGCGTAAAAAATTCCTTCTGGAGAACTCTGTCATGGAAACCTCAGCTTACCAATAGCGAACTGCTGAACCGAATGAGAACTGATGTGTGCAGGAATCTTTTTGAATTTTACTTGGATTTCGAGCTGATTCACAGGGAAGAATATCCCATTTACTGGCAAACGAGGAAAACAAATAAGCCCGCAGCTGTTAACTGCGGGCTTATTATCTTGGCGAGTGATCAATCAATGCCTGCCGGAATCCTATGTCCCTTCCTGCCAGGAGTTGAGGTATTTGGTCTGTTCCTCCGTGAGCACATCGATGTTGATATCCATCGCCTCTAATTTCAGACGGGCAATTTCGGCATCGATTTCTGCCGGGACTTCATATACACGACTTTCCAGCTTATCAGCATTCTTGACCATATACTCTGCGCTCAGTGCCTGGTTCGCAAAAGACATGTCCATCACGCTGGATGGATGACCCTCAGCCGCCGCCAGGTTGACCAATCTGCCTTCTGCCAGTAAATTCAAACGCCTTCCATCGGGGAGCAGATACTGGTCGATCATTGGCCGGACGCGGATCTTTTCCTCCGCCATTGATTCCAGTGCCGGAATATTGATCTCAACGTTAAAGTGTCCGGAATTGGAGATAATCGCGCCATCCTTCATAACCTCAAAATGGTGTTTATCAAGCACATGGAGATCGCCAGTCAGCGTACAGAACACATCCCCGATTTGGGCTGCTTCTAACATGGGCATCACCCGGAACCCGTCCATGACAGCCTCTAAAGCTTTCAGGGGATCGATTTCGGTCACAATCACATTGGCGCCCATCCCTCTGGCGCGCATTGCCAGGCCGCGAGCACACCAACCATAGCCACCCACCACAAAGGTCTTACCAGCTATCAGCACGTTGGTAGCACGGATAATGCCATCCATCGTTGATTGTCCTGTGCCGTAGCGGTTGTCGAAAAAGTGCTTCGTCATAGCATCATTCACCGCCACAACCGGAAATGCCAGAGCTCCATCGGCAGCCATCGCTCTCAGGCGGATCACACAGGTCGTGGTTTCTTCTGTTCCGCCAATCACGTTATCCTACAGCTCCCTACGATCTTTATGGAGGGTGCTAACCACATCCGCCCCATCATCCATGGTGATATGTGGTTTATGATCGATCGCAGCATTGATGTGCTTATAATAGGTGACGTTATCCTCCCCCTTGATAGCGTGAACCGGAATCTCATTGTGCATGACCAGTGAGGCTGCAACATCATCCTGGGTGGAAAGCGGGTTCGACGCCACCAGGACGACATCCGCTCCTCCTGCCTGGAGTGTCTTCATCAAATTGGCTGTCTCTGTCGTTACGTGCAAGCAAGCCGACATACGCACACCCTCAAAGGGCCGCTCTTTGACAAATCTTTCATAGATTGAGCGCAGTACCGGCATTTCTCGTTCTGCCCATTTGATCCTCCGCCGGCCGCCCTCCGCTAAAGTTTTGTCCTTGATATCAAAATTATCCATTTAGATCTCCATTCTACTAATTCTAAATAATTAATTCCCGGATTTTTGATTGCTCCGGTTTCTCAATCCTTGCGATCATTCAATTTTCGAGCACATTCAATTCTCCCCGGTCATCGAAATACTCCCTGAACCGGGTAATAAATTCCTCAGTGGAATAGTAATGGCTTTGAGGACCATCTGTTTCCAGACAATAGCTGGCTGACAGTGCACCCATCTTGCCGCAGAGCTCCAGATCCAATCCAAATCCCAGTCCGGTCAGGAATCCACCTCGATAGGCGTCACCCACCCCGGTCGGATCGATGATCTCTTTTGGCGGAACTGCTGAAATTGCGTACTCTCTACCATCAGAATAGATCAGTGATCCCTGATCTCCAAGGGTGATCACCACCAGTTCCACCATTTTTTTGATCTCATCCAGACTAAGTTCAGCGTGCTTTTCAATCAAGCAGAATTCGTACTCATTGACAAACAAAGCATAGGCACCGGTCACACCCCGTCGGAGTTCCTCACCTGTCAGCCGAACGGTCTGCTGGCTGGGGTCATAGAGGTAGGGCAGACCCAGCTGCTGGGATTCATCGATGTACTGATTCATGGCAATCGGATCAGTAGGCGAGATTACTACCAGGTCAAGGGGTTCACCCTCCCATTCGGTGAGCTTTACTTGAGCCGCAGAGCTCATCGCACCTGGGTAAAAGCTGGAAATCTGATTATTGTCCAGATCTGTGGTCGCAAAGAAGGATGCAGTAAAGTCATCCTCAATCACCTCAACTCCTCTGGTATCCACACCGTGGCTTTCCAGCCAGAGCCTGTAGTCAGAGAAATCCTGGCCTACCGTGCTGAATAGTATCGGACTGCCGCCCAACAGGGCCATTGTATAGCCTATATTTGGGCCAATCCCTCCCCTTCTTTTGATCATCTTGTCAACCAAAAAAGAGAGGCTGATTGATTCCAATTTATGCTCTAGAATGTGTTCTTGAAATCGACCTGGAAAGGTCATTAGATAATCGTAAGCGATCGAACCAGTCAGTGCAACTCGCATAATTTCATTACCCTTAAAAGTGCTCGAGTCCATTTAAAATCCAGCTATATCATACCACTGAACAGAGTGATAGCAACCGTTTCAGACACATCAACCGCTACAACAGGCAATAAGGCAGAGCGACGCTGTCAAACCCGACTGCTGCTTGTTCCGTTGATGTCATATCTGAAAAACCAGGTCCAAAAGTCTTCCCCCAGGTAGATAATAGAAGCAATATTTGGGAGTATGCTATACTGCGATCATGAAACATATTGCCAGGTCCACTCTGATCATTGCCATCTTCTTTGCACTTGAAAAAGGCCTGGGATTCCTGCGCAACGTACTCATTGCCAGGACTTTCTCCCTCTCAGCGGAACTGGACGCTTTTAATGCTGCAAACAATATTCCCGACCTGATCTTCGCCTTGATATCAGGTGGGGCATTGGCAATGGCTTTCATCCCCGTTCTTTCAGAATATCGGGAAAATAAGAACCGGTCAGAAATGTGGCTGCTGTTCTCCCGCATTGCTAATCTGGTATTCTTGGTCACCGCAGGATTGTCAATTTTGATCGCTCTGGGAGCCAGACAGCTTGTTGGCTGGCAGATCGGGATCGCCCCGGGTTTCACACCGTCCCAACAGAGCCTGGTAGTCAATCTGATGCGCTTGAACCTGATTGCTACCCTGCTGTTCTCCCTGGCTGGGCTGGCAATTGCCGGCCTGCAGGCGCAGAAGCATTTCCTGGTCCCTGCCCTAGCACCCAGCATGTATGATCTGGGCTCGCTATTTGGGATTGTCATCCTGGCTCCTGAAAAACCTTACCAGATCGGACCAATTACCCTGCCTGCACTCAACATGGGGGTTTACGGATTGGTTTATGGCGTAATCCTGGGAGCCGGCCTATTCCTGTTGATTCAGATCCCAACCTTGTTCAAATTCGGATTCCGCTGGAAACCTGATCTCAGACTCAAGGACCCCGGTGTCCGCCGTGTGCTGAGGCTGATGGGACCGAGGGTGCTGACCGTGTTCTTCATCCAGGCTGTTTTTGTCATTCAGGACAATCTGGCATCCCGCCTGCCAACCGGGGCTGTAACTGCTCTTGTATACGGCTGGCTGTTCATGCAGCTACCAGAATCCCTGATCGGCACGGCACTGGGAACTGCCTTGCTCCCTACCTTGTCGGAACAGGCATCTCGAAAAGACCTTTCCAGCTTCCGGTCCAGCCTGGAAAGGACTATCCGTTTTCTGACCGGTCTGACAATTCCCCTGGCAGTCATCATCTCCCTCTTCCTGGAACCAGTGATTCAGCTGCTGGGTTTTAACAGCGGGGGAACCACCCTGGTATTGTGGACGGTCCGAGCTTATCTGGTCGGTTTGATTGGTCATTCCCTTCTTGAGGTAGCGGCCCGGGCGTTCTATGCCCGCCAGGACGCGAAAACTCCGCTACTGGCATCTGGTACAGCAACAGTGCTCTTCCTGGCCCTCGCAGTCCCTCTTACAGCGGTTCTGGGGGCTCCAGGGATCGGTCTGGCAAACTCACTGGCCTATAGCGGTGAGGCGCTTTTTTTGTTTTTTCTGCTCAGAAGAGTGCTTACTTACCACCCCCAACTGGGAGGGACAATTCTCCGGGCAGTTGGGGCAAGTATAACTGGGGTAGCGCTAGGAAGCCTACTCCAATTCCTGCTTGGGCCGGGTGGTTCCCAACTGGTGAGCGCTGCATATTCATTCCTGATCATGCTGGCTGGCAGCCTGGTAATCATCCCCTGGCTGCTTCCCGAGATCAAGGAACTATTGGAAATTTAGGAACTGATATGGATCAAAATTTATTTACGCAATACTTACGGGAATACACTCTGGAAGCGCTCGAGCATGGGGGAGATAATGTTTCTGCGGCAGCTGATTACTTAGCAAAGAAATCCAGGGCAAGTATATTTTCCAAAAACCGAAAAGAAAAGAACGCTGCACTACAGCGGGCTCAAAAAGTATTCTCTTCGTCCAGGGAGAGATCGCTTTATGTGCTCCTCAAGAGTCTGGGGTTCGACGAGCTTGCCAAGGACAAACTTTAAGTCATTTGGCTTCCTTCCGCCCAAACACGTCTTCTTGATCCGATTGTCAATAACTGGTTTTGATGAGACCGCTGCTGACTTCCTGGATCATGCCTTCAACTAATTTAACCTTTCCCTCACTGAGCAGAGCAGGGTTGATATCCATCAGCAGCAGAGGCGGAGTGTCAGAGATGCCGGAATCCGCCTCCAAGAAACGGGGCCAGAAATCCTCCAGATAGGTTACCAGGTCATAACCAAGAGAAGCCACCCAGAAATCACTATATTCTTCCTGAAAATCAGACCCAGAACCTATGATATTCTTTTGATAAGCAACCAGTGATTGATAGATTTGGGGAGATCCAACGCCGGGAACGATGTAGAAAGTATTCACCACCCGATCCACCATGAAATCGATATTCGCTGATATCTGGGCATCTGTGGCATCCACAGGCAGGTCAATGTATTTCGGATATACATAATTGATCCCGGTTGGGGCATATTTAGGGTTGCATAATCCGCAGTAATATTTCACACCAGCTCTGAAACCATCCCGAGCAGCGAGGGCATCGGGATTATCTTCCAGGCTCAGGGCGCCGACCCGCCAATCATCGGTGATCATGGCCGCGATGTATCCAGCGATAAATCCCTGGATATCATATTCTCCACCACCTGACCTCAGCACGCTGATATTTCCAGTGGGTTCTAAATCATTGAAACCAACCGCTAGGTACTTCGTATCTGGGGATGCTTCTGCCAGGGAGTTAAGCTCCGGGTAGGGAGGAAGGACGACTACAATCGCATACCTTTCAGTATCAAAATCCGCTTCCGTCAGATTGGGAAGCACCTGAAAACGCAAACCAAGGTCGCGCATCCGGCTGCTGATCAGTGGATTAAGCTCCTCAACCAGTTTGGCATCTGAACCAGCAGGTGTCAGGAAAACGCCAACGGGCGATGCAGCTGTCGGTGTCGATTCTGGAGTAGAAGTTGGCGCTGGCGTAGCACTGACTGCCGGCTCAGTCTGAGAATTGCCATCAGCCGCCGGCGACGTGCAGCCAGCAAGAAAAAATATGATCAGCAGGGTCAGGTATATCCGTTTTCGGTTCAGCAACACGGTCTCCTTCGAAACATCTAATTAGGGACTATTTTACTATGTTTTCCTGGATGAGCTCTTTCTAGTATAATAAATTCCATGATTGAAGTAGAGATCCCCGGAAGAGGAACGTTAGTCCTGGAGCATATAGTTTTTGATGTGAACGGAACCCTGGCGGTAGACGGAAACTTACTTCCCGGTGTAACGGAAACCATCGCTGATCTGGGAAAACGGCTGCAAATCCATTTATTGACCGCAGACACCCACGGAAAGCAAACTCAGATCGACCAAGAGCTGGGTCTGAAGGCAGTTCGTATTCGACCGGGAGGGGAAGCCAGCCAAAAAGCTCGCTTTATTGAGCAGCTTGGGGCTGATAACACCGCTGCCGTCGGCCAGGGAGCGAATGACGCCTTGATGCTGGAGCGAGCCTCGTTGGGAATATGTGTATTATCCTCCGAAGGAACAGCGCTGGAAACCCTCCTTAAAGCTGATCTCGTCTTTCCAGATATCCTTTCGGCCCTGAATGCTCTCCAGAATCCCACCCGGCTGAAAGCCAGCCTGAGAAGTTAGATAATCCAGAATTATTATGTCCTTACCAAAAAGCGATCAAATCCCAGATGACCCCCAAGACCTTTCCCCGGCTCGCCGTCTGTCAGCATTTTGGCCGATTCCCCCGTGCTGCTGGTGCTTGGCGCGCTGACTGCACCGGTGATGTCCCCTTTCCTCGGGATTGCCCTGGGCAGTGCCACTGGGTCCCTGAAATTCTTTACCCAGCGCCTGGCAGGTTCATTGGTCGCCGGCGGTTTTGTTTTCCTGGTCGGAATTCTGGGCGGCTATGCCACGTTCGTGCTCAATTCATCACGCGTTGAATTCCTGATCTACAACTCCCGGATCTCCTGGACCCATCTGGTCCTTTTGCTGGGCGGGACTATTTTCGCTGTTCTGGGTTTGAGAAAGGATGGTCAGACGCCAGCCCTGCCCAGCGTAGCTATCGCTTATGAACTGTATGTGCCTCTGGCGATCGCTGGATTTGGTTTTGGAAGCGGCCAGCCCCATCTGTGGCCTGACGGTTTGGTGGTATTCGGAATTCACCTGGCGGTCATGGCCATCAGTGGAACGATCGTTTTCATGCTGCTTGGCATCAAACCGCTTACTTTTTTAGGATATACCCTGGGCAGCCTGCTGACAATCATCAGCATCGTCGCCGTGATCGGCCTGAGCAGTGCTGGAGCTGTTGTGGGTGGCAAGATCGCGATGCCTACCCAGGAACCTACTGCTACCCTGACCGCAACGCCACTGCCGCCCAGCGCCA
>JARROG010000006.1:0-23767 GCA_037384185.1 Anaerolineales bacterium
GCGGGTAGATGGTGTCAGCGACTTGCACATTTTTGGTGAATTTGAATACAGCATGCGGATCTGGATGGATCCAGAGCGGTTGACTGCAAAGGGATTGACGGTCGACGATGTACTCTCCGCTATTCGGGGACGGGATTATCCTTCCGTGGTTGCGGCTTTTCATTCCGCTTACGCCGCCAAGCTAGGGAAGCCGCGCTGGGGCAATATCGACATCGCGACCATAGATGACATGGATGTAGTAAATGTTCCCACCTACGATTGGTATCAAGCGGCAGCAACTTCTTTGCGGATGGCTGCCAGGATCACTGACCGGCCGGAAGTGCTGGTCTCTGCTCTGATAGATCCCCACAAATTATCAATGATCCGGGAATACTGCCGGCCGGATCTGACCGTCAATTTGGTCAGTTTTGATGAAGATACGGGTCAGCTGAGACTCGCTGATCTTACAGAGCAGATCTCGGACAAAACTGCTGCCGTCTATTTTGAAAACCCAGCATTCCTGGGCTGTCTGGAAACTCAAGGGGACCGGATAGCAGCTTTGGCTCATGAGCAGGGTGCGGAGGTCGTTGTCGGTGTGGATCCCTCATCGCTGGGAGTTCTGACACCACCCAGCCGCTATGGCGCGGACATTGTCTGTGGGGATTTACAGCCGCTCGGCGTCCATATGAGTTTTGGCGGAGGCCAAAGTGGTTTTATCGCTACCCGAGATGAGGAAAAATATGTGATGGAATACCCCTCCCGCCTCTTCGGACTTGTGCCAACGAAGGTAGAGGGGGAATATGGATTTGGCGATGTTGCCTACGAGCGAACCTCGTTCGCAGTCCGGGAACAGGGTAAGGAATGGGTGGGGACAGCTACCGCGTTATGGGCCATCACAGCGGGAGTTTACTTGGCTTTGATGGGTCCCCAGGGAATGCTCGAGCTTGGTGAAGGAGTGCTGAAGCGTTCTCATTATGCAGCTGCCCGTCTAAATAAAATCAAGGGGGTAAAAGCCCCTTACCTGTTATCGGCGTTTTACAAAGAATTTGTGGTCAATTTTGATGACAGTGGTGTGCCTGTCTCGGAAATCAATCAAGCCCTGCTCGACCAGGGAATTATGGGAGGTTTGGATATCTCAGGGATGTTTCCTGAATTGGGGAACAGCGCTCTATTTTGCATTACTGAGATTCACAACAAGGAAGATATCGATAGGCTGGCGGATTCAATCGGGGAGATCCTGAAATGAAAAATATCACTGAAGAGAGATATCGTGATGGTAAACCCAAAATCAGGCGCTTCCATCAAGCAAAATGGGATGAGCCGATCATTTTTGAGCTAAGTGAGAAAGGTCAGCGGGGGATATTACTTCCAGAGGTTGAGGATGAGATCGATGAGGTCGCAGGGGATGTTCTTTCTGCTCTCCCGAAAGGAATGAGAAGAGAAGATCCTCCCGCTCTGCCTGAGATCTCCCAACCGGGTGTATTACGCCATTATCTTCGCCTCTCGCAGGAAAACCTTGGAGCGGGGTTGAATGTTGATATTGGGCAGGGCACCTGTACGATGAAATACAACCCCAAGATCCATAAAGAACTGGCAAATTCCCCAAAGATGACTGACCTGCATCCACTGCAGCCCGCCGAGACTGTTCAGGGCATGCTTGAGATCATGTACCGGTTTGAAGGGATATTGAAAGAGATCTCTGGTATGGATCGCTTCACATTCCAGCCAGGAGCAGGATCCCAGGCAATCTATAATAACGCCCGCATCATCAGAGCTTATCATGAGGAAAATGGTTCAGCTGACCAGCGGGATGAGATCATCACCACAATCTTCTCGCATCCCTCAAATGCTGCCTGCGCCAAAGTGGCAGGATACAAAATCATCACCTTGTATCCTAACGAAGATGGCTATCCTGATCTGGATGCTCTCAAAGAGGCCGTTTCGGAGCGGACTGCCGGCTTGATGATCACCAATCCGGAGGACACGGGCATCTTCAATCCTGACATTGAAAAATTTGTTGACGTTGTTCACGATGCTGGGGGATTATGTTTCTACGATCAGGCGAATGCCAATGGAATTATGGGGATTACCAGGGCACGGGATGCGGGGTTTGATCTGTGCCATTTCAATTTGCATAAGACATTCTCCGCTCCCCATGGGTGTGGAGGGCCGGGGTGCGGCGCCGCGGGTGTCAAGAAGGAACTGGAAAAGTACCTGCCTGTTCCCACGGTGGAGTTCAATGGCAGTGAATACTATCTGGAATATGACCGCCCTCACAGCATTGGAAAGATCAGGTCGTTCCTTGGTGTAGCCCCTGCTGTTTTGAAAGCCTATGCCTGGGTGATGAGCCTTGGGGCAGCAGGGTTGCAGGAAGTCTCTGAGATAGCAGTCCTCAACAACAATTACCTGCTCAACGAAATGAAGAAAATCAGAGGGGTCAGCGTTCCTTACGCTGAAGGAAAGAACAGGATCGAACAGGTCAGGTACAGCTGGGAAAAGTTGTACCAGGATACGGGAGTACATTCAGAAGATATCGGATTGAGGGCAGCAGATTTTGGTCTCCATTACTGGACCTCCCACCACCCATTTGTTGTTCCAGAACCCAATACCCTTGAACCAACGGAGTCATATTCGAAAGCTGAGCTGGATGAATATCTGGCAGTGCTACGACATATCTCAGAAGAAGCCTATACTGATCCCGAGATAGTAAAAACAGCACCCCACAACAGTACAGTTCATCGGGTCGAGCTTGAACCGCTTGATGATCCTGCACAATGGTCAATTACCTGGAGAGCCTACCTGAAAAAGAGAAAATCATAGGAAAACTCACTCCAGGCTTCCGTCTGGAATACTAGCAGAATAAGGCCAGGGAACATGAAACATTCAATGCAGATCGAAGGACAGCAATTCTGAAATGAGATGGAGTGTGGGTGCTATTTGATTGATTGGAAAATGAAGAAGAAAAAACTGGGCTTCATCGTGAATCCGATTGCCGGCCTGGGAGGGAAAGTCGGATTAAAGGGAAGTGATGGGAGAAGCATTCAACAGAAAGCCAGAAGCTTGGGCGCAGACCCTCTGTCTCCACTCAAATCGATTGACGCCTTAAAGGCACTGAGGCCAGAGATAGCTGATTTTGAGATTATCACCTATCCCGGCAGTATGGGAGAAAATGAAGCCCGTTCTGTCGGATTGAACCCAGTCGTCATCGGGGACATTTCCACACCAGCAACCACCGCTCAAGATACTATAAATGCTGCCGAACTGATGACCAGCCAGGGAGTAGATCTGATCCTATTTGCAGGCGGGGATGGTACCGCAAGAGACATCTATACTGCTGTTGGGAATTCAGTGCCTGTGATCGGCATACCGTCAGGAGTGAAGATCCACTCTGCGGTGTATGCGATCAATCCATCCAAAGCTGGTGAGATCGCTAAAGAATTCCTCCTCGGTAAGCTTACTGACCTGCGAGATTCCGAAGTGATGGACATTAATGAAGAATCTTATCGCCAAGGTATTGTTGAACCACGTTTATTTGGATACTTGCGTGTTCCCTTTAAGCGAAACCTTGTTCAAGCCAGAAAATCACCCAGCAGACATGGGAAAGAGGAGGTATTGAAAGCAATCGCACTTGATGTGATTGATCGAATGGCAGACGATGTATGCTATATCATTGGGCCAGGTACGACAACCAGGCCCATTCTGAGTGAGCTGGGTTTCGAGAAGACTCTCATCGGGGTGGATGTCATACTAGATCACAAAGTCGTGCAATATGATGCAAATGAAGATGGGCTCTTAGACCTTGTAGAAAGTCATGATTCGAGGATCATTGTCACTCCCATTGGCGGGCAGGGATTCATCTTTGGGAGAGGAAATCAACAAATAAGTCCTAGAGTAATCCGAAAAGTCGGCAGAAAGAATATTGAGGTGGTTAGCACAATTGAGAAGATCCTCTCTTTGAATGGTCGTCCCTTCTTGGTTGACTCGGGCAGCAAGGAAGTTGATGAATTGCTATCGGGTTATATTGGAGTAGTAACAGGGTATCAGGAAAGGATGGTATATCCTGTCCAAATCTAATGATTGTCAAAAACATGGCAGTTTTTTCCCTACAATGAGCACACCGATTTATCTGAGTAAGAGGATAAAGAACAGCATTGCCGCTAGCATAGAATAGGATTATGATCCCCTGGGAGATTACGGAAGCTGTAATTGAGAAGCTCGTGTTGTATAATGACGCAAGATTTCCAGAAAGGGTCCCAGTTGACTGGGTAATGCTTTTTTTCATTGTTTTGTGACAGGTGTATTTTTGTTTCCCTGCCAATGGCCCTGGCTTGGATAGCGATCCCTTTGATTTCAAATTGCTGATTTAAGTGTTATAGATGTAAGTTTGAGGATATTTATGAAGACTGTTCGGAGAGTAAAAGAATTGAAGTCCGAAGGAGCCTACCAGGTCCTGGCCAAAGCCCAGGCGCTGGAAAAGGAAGGCCGGGAGATCATTCATCTGGAGATCGGCCAGCCGGATTTCCCAACATTTGAGAATATCAGTCAGGCAGGCATCAAGGCCATCGAAGAAGGATATACCCGCTACACGCCCCCTGCTGGTATGCCCGCTCTGCGGGAGGTGATCGCGGAGACAGCTGGCCAGCAGCGGGGATTGTCATTCAAGCCCGGGCAGGTGGTGGTCAGCCCCGGAGCCAAGCCCAACCTGTTTTTCCCCACCCTGGCTGTGGTCGAAGAAGGGGATGAGGTCATCTACCCTGACCCGGGTTTTCCCTCTTATAAAGCCATGATCCAGGTTGCCGATGGAATCCCGCGTCCTGTGCCCTTGCTGGAAGAGAACGGTTTCTCCTTTGACCTGGATGCGTTTGACGAATTGATCAGCGACCATACCAGATTGATCATCCTCAACTCTCCAGGGAATCCCACGGGCGGCATCCTGCCCCGGGAAGATCTGGAGCACATTGCGGCGGCAGCCATACGCCATGACAGCTGGGTGCTATCTGACGAGATCTATACCCGGATCGTTTATGATGGGCAGCAGGTGGACTCAATTTGTGGTCTGCCGGGTATGGCTGAACGGCGCCTGGGCTATGGAATCATGCCGGAAGCCCTGGCTGAGAAAGTCGGCTTACTGCTGACCCATTCAGTGGGATCCACTGCCCAGTTCACCCAGATCGCAGGGATCGAAGCCTTGCGAGGGGACCAGGAGCAGGTGGACGAGGTGGTGAAGATCTACCAGAAACGCCGGAATGTGATTGTCAGCGGGCTGAATTCCCTGCCAGGAATCAGCTGCCAGAACCCCCAGGGCGCGTTTTATGTCTTCCCAAATATCAAAGAGCTGGGCCTGAGCGCGCAGCAGGCGGCGGATTTGTTCCTGGAGAAGGCCGGCGTTGCGACCTTGCCAGGAACTGCATTCGGACAGTATGGGGAAGGATACCTGCGGTTATGCTATGCCAACTCCCTGGAGAATATCCAGCTGGCCCTCGAGAAGATGAGGGAAGTACTATAAAACCTTAGATATTTTATAGGATTGACTGGTTCCCGGTCCATAAATGGATCGGTAATAAATATTCAGCCCCCCTGAGTGGGGTCATTTCAATTGTTTTCTGCCGGACTGGACATAATATCCCACGGTGCGCAGGTTTCGGGATTGCGGGATCACCCAGGCTTCCTGGGCCGCGATCACGCTGCCGACCGCCGCACCAACCGCGTTCGCGACCTGGTAGTGGGGAGGGGAGATATATTCAGTATGCAGCAGCTCAGCAACCTGAGGCAGTAACAATTTTGCGGGGGCCCCAATGCCGACCAGGGGCATTTTTAACGAGATGAGACATCCCAGATAAGGGTCCTCCTCGCTGGCATTCTCCTCAAAAAGCCATAAACCCAGATTATCCGGCCGGGTATAGTAGGGTGCCGGTTCCAGAGTTTGGCGGGTCAGGTAGGTGATGGTTTCCCGGGTGATTCGGGTGATCATTTGTTCCAGGGCCCGTTCGATGAATTCATCCAGGCTGATTTGGAGATGGGTAGCCATCAGCTGGGTACCTAGGCGGGCAGCTTCCTGGCTCCAGGGCGTAAAATCTCCCCTGACATGGAACAGATCCGTAGGAGTCAGCCCGGCAACCCCGATGGTCTCTTCCTGAATCAGGGAAGTGGCGCCGCTCTGCAAAGGGTGGAATACTCCCAGTTTTTCTAGCACTTTGGGAACGCTGAGCGGTCCGTCCTGAAGTAGCTCAATCACCTGCTTGGCTCTAGGATGAACGATCGTGCGGGGAGGCTGTCGGATTAAATACCAGAACTCAATATCCCGGGGATTGGGTCTTTTGTGTTTTTCCGCCGCTGTTTTCTTAAGATGCTGGAGTGTCCCGGGGTAATCCTGAGCTAAGGCAGACAGCGGTTTGACCCGGGAAGGACCAATTTCCAGGTGGTCCTCAACATTGGTGCGGATGAAGCTGTCACCGCCCAGTCCCAGGGAATGGATCCTGGCAGCCCGCACAGCGGTGCGGTAATCACCTACTGTGGTGCCCTCTTCTTTGATCTGCACCTGGCCATCTTCGATCAGAGCGATATCTGTTGTTGTGCCGCCGATATCGATCACCAGGGCTTTCTCGACACCTGCCAGGAAACGGCCCCCGATCGCGCTGGCTGCTGGACCTGAATGGACTGTCTCGATTGGCCGGTTGCGGGCATTATCCGCCCCGACCAGAGCGCCATCCCCCCGCACGACCATCAAGGGAGCAGATATTTTTTGTTCCCGTAAGGACGCCTCCATTGCCTGGATGAAGCGCTGGAGATGGCTCAACAGGGAGGCGTTCAGGGTTGCAGTAGTCGCCCGCTGTACGGAATCCAAGCGCATGGAGAGCTCGTGTCCCAGCACGACCGGATGGTCAGTCAGCTCAGAGATAATCTGAAAAGCCTGTTCTTCATGGCTGGCATTGAACGGGCTGAAATAGCCTGAAACAGCGAATGCCTCAACTTTATCCTTGATTTCATTGACTGTATCGCTGATGCCTTCAGCGTCCAGGGGAGCCTGTTCATTAGCATAAAGATCGTGGCCTCCCCGGAAGTAATGGTAGCTTGAGGTGGCAAATCGAGATCCAAGCGAGAACCCCTGGATCAATTCTGGATCGTAACCCAGCAGGAATAAGGCAACCGGCTGGCCTTTGCCCTCGGCAATGGCGTTGGTCGCCAGGGTGGTTGAAATCACCACCAGTTTGATCTGGGTTGGGTCATCGGGGAGAAGTTCATGCAAGGCAGCCAGTATGCCCTGGGATAGATCGGGTTTGGTGGTCAGGGTTTTTGCAGTGTTGAGAATTTTCCGCGTTCCCCGGTCGATCAGCACCCCGTCTGTATAAGTTCCCCCGGTGTCAATCCCCAGGATAAATTCTGACATCTGACTATTCCTCCTCGGCTGTGTTCTCTCTCGCCAGGGATACCAGGATCACCCCGGCGATGATCAACACCGATCCGATGATCTGCCACAGGTCCATCCTCTCCTGAAGAAAGATATAAGCCAGGATAGATGCAAAGAATATTTCAGCTGTAGCAGTGATGGAGGCCACGCTGGCTGGCAGATATTTGAGGGATGTAGTGTAAAGGCCAAAGTGAACGAAAAACAGAGCGATCGTGCCGAACATAAACATATAGAACATGATCGTCCAGGCGTTGTAATCACCCCGGAGCTTCTTTCCGAACAGACTCAGGGATCCATAGGTGATGGCAGATCCCAGAGCGATCAATAAACCCAGGGGAAGGATCTTCCATTCATTTACGCTGCTGATCCCAGAAACCAGAATCGTCCCCACTGCTGCCAGCACGACTGCGATCACCTTCCTGAGTGTGATCTTCTCGCCAAATAGGAACCAGGCCATGATCGTGACGAATATCGGCGCGTTGCACTGCACCACAGTGGCCAGGGAGGCGCCGATCATCACCACTGCTGTATTCCAGAATACATGAAATATGCCGATGCTGATGGCGCCCATACCGATCAGCCAAGGGAGATCTTTCTTCTTGATGACCAGCAGGTGAGGTTTGACGATCAGAATCCCGGCCAGCAAAAGCAGTGTCGTAGTCAAGTCCCGCCAAAAAGCCAGCCCGACGGCAGACAGGCCGTTTTGCCTGACGATCAAGTTGATGAAGATTCCGGATGTAGCCCAGCAGGCTGTGGCTGTTATGACCAGGATGATGCCTAAGAGCCTCCTGGAAAGGGGTTTACGGGTGTTATTTGCCAATCCGACCTCGCCTCATGTTACGGTGACAGTCTCATACCATTAATGTAATATTCCTGAAATTGGGTGTTCGTGTCGAGGTCGACCTGCTCTGCTCGCTGGGCAAGCTCTTCTCCCAGGGCAAAACCTTTCTCGCTGAGGAACATCGCTGCGCCAAATCCGGCACCATTGGCAGCAGTCTCAACAATTTCAGGGTTTACCGGCGGAATCATACCGATTGCGAGGATGGATTGGATATCTACCTGACCTCCAAATGAACCGGTCAATATCACACGGGTAATATCTTCAGGGTCCAGATCGAGATCGGACATCAGCACATCGACCGCTGCCCGGATGGCGCCTTTTGCTTTCTGGAGCTCCCGGATATCGAGCTGGGTTAAATATAGGTCCTGGTCAGCGGCTAATTTTATTCGTTTGCTTCCCTGATCATCCCGGCTGATTTTCATCAGATAATCCAGGCATGGTTGGGGTAGAGAGGCATCCGCTGGGACTTTCTCAAGGGCTCCTTGAGTCCCATTCCTGATTTTGGCAGCATATTCTTCACAGTCGGGATTGATCCTTCCCGATTCCTCGATCAGACCCACCTCCCGGAAAGCCGCGACGGCTGCTAAAAGCCCGGAACCGGTCAATCCCACTGGTTCAGCATCCCCGATCGTAGTCAGCTGGAAATCTCCGTCCATCAGTGTCAGATCTGTGATGGCACCGTCAACTGCCCGCGAACCGCAGGAAATGTTTACTCCTTCAAAAGCCGGGCCGGCTGCAGTTGATGCGGTCAGGATGCGCTCACCGTCCGTGACCATCACCTCACCGTTGGTGCCCAGGTCAATGGCCAGCATGGGGCCATCTGGATGATCAAAGCCAAAATACGCAAGTTTTGGTGAGGCTGAAAAGGGATAAAAGCCAGTTTATCGAGGGGCAGTTCTGCCAGCAGGTGGTGCATGGCGACATTGCCAACGATAGTCACCTGCTGGATTCTTTCCCAGATCCGATCGCTCAAGTTCAACGAATCCACTGCCTGCAGGATAGAGGCCAGGGCCAGGCGGTGCAGGCGATTTTTGTTCTGGTCGTTATCCAGGGCGGCAGCCAGGCGGGAGATGACATCAGAACCAAAGACGGTTTGCTGATTTAATCCGCCGCCGCCAGCAGCGACTTCGCCATTGTCCAAGCAGGTCAGGAAGGCGGCTACAGTAGTTGAACCAAGGTCAATCGCCAATCCTAACGGTATGTCCTTATCCTTTTTATAGCGGCTGCTGCCTTTAAAGATTTTGTTGGAATAGACCACGATCGGCGAGAGAACGATGCGAGTTTCCCCCTGTACTTTTGCCCGGCAGGCGAGTCGGTTGTTGAGGGCGATCTCACCCGGAGTCAGGTTCTCTAGCTCGATCTCATCTGGTGGTGCTGTGCCTTTCTCAACCAGCACCTTGCATTTACCGCAGGTTCCTCTGCCAGCGCAGGGCTGTTCCAGCGGCAGGCCGGTCCTGGCAACCACCTCTCCCAGGTTCTCGCCTTCCTCTGCCTGGACGCTCTTGACCTTTGAGCCATAAATAACAGTTACTTCTGCCATGCTTCTCCTCATGAATACTGATAAACTGGGTAGATCTATTTGCCCTCTGTTTTATTCTGCGATCAAACCCTTATCCTGGATGATTTCCCGGATCTTGAGATAGAACTCCTCGATGTGGTTCTGCATGATTTCCATAGCCAGGGATTCTTCGCCAGCTCGAATGACCTCAACCAGCCTGACATGAGATTTTACCGCGCTGGGCAGAAAATCCAAATAGGGAAGAGCCAGGAACCACAGTCTCTTGGAGAGCCCGTAAAGACGCTCGAGGGTCTCTGCCAGGTAGTTGTTGTGGGCAGCCCTGGCTATTGCCTGGTGAAAACGCTGATCCAGAATGAAAAGTTCACGGGTATCATGGGCGACTTCCTCACAGAGTGTTTGGAGGATCACCAGATCGTCCTCTGTGGCGTTTCGGGCAGCCTGCTGGGCAGCCAGGGTTTCCAGGTTGAGTCGGATAGTGCTGATTTTTTCCAGGTCGCTCAACCGGAGCTCTGCCACATACAAACCACGGGGAGGCGCCTCCACCAGATGGTCATGGACCAGCAGGCGGAGTGCTTCTTGTATTGAAGCGTGGGATAATTCCAGGTCATCCGCCAGGGTCGAGACATCAAGATTCTCTCCCGGTGCCAGCTCCAATGAGGTGATTTTCTCCCATAATTGCTGGTAAGCTTTTTCGGTATCTACTTTTATTAGTTTCATGGCATTCTCTCTATCCTTCCAGACGGGGTTTACCAACAGCTCTAGCTTTTACGCGATAGCTGTCCATCCCGTCCTGGATCACTTCGACGATCACTTCCGGATTGGCTGCACCGGATCGCAGGGCTGCGCTGAGAGCTCCTTCTTTGGCTTGCTCTTTTGCTGCTTCCACTGCTTCTTGCAGTTCTTCAATTTCTTCCCTGTGCTCCCTGGCCTGCAGGTAGTATCCGATCACGTCCAGGTTGTCACTGGTGAGATGGGGGTAGACCAGGATCTCTTCCGTGACCATCACGCTGCCGGCTACCGCTCCGGCTGCGTTGGCAACCTGGTAATGGGGTGGCAGTACCAATTCAGTATTTAATGTCCGGGCAGTTCCTTCCAGCATAACCTCAGCAGGAGCGCCGATTCCGATCAGCGGGATTTTGAGCGAGATTTGGGTCTTCAGCTGTTGGTGGTTGGGTTGAAGAGAATTGTCAAGGAACCAGTTTGCCAGTTCGTGGGCTGGCTCATCCTTGCCGGGGATTGTCTTTTCAGTCAGGAAAGACAGCACAGCCTTGACTACCTTCTCAGTGACCAGCTCCCAGAAGGCCTTTTGGAAGCGGTTATCATCCCAATTCAAATAATTGCAGAAAACGCTGAGGGCTGCCCTGGATGCCTCTTCGTCCCAGGGAGTGTGCCTGCCATCAATATGGAGGATGTCTGTGGGGGTGAAGCCCGATTTGCCAATCACCTCTTCCCGCCAGAGAGTGCTGAGATTGATCTGGCTGGCATCCAGCAGCCCCAACGATTTGAGCACCTCACTGGCTGGCTTCGGTCCTGACCGCAGGATTTTGACCACCTGCTGCTCACGATCTGTAAGACCTTCGAGATCAGCGTTCTCTCGCTGCAGGAACCAGAATTCCAGCTCCCGTGGTCCTGGCGCTGGCCATCCCTGGCGTGCCAGGGCTTTGATCCGCTCTCGGACATTCTTATATTGGTGGGAAAGAAATGCCAGGGGAACGACCCGTTCTGGGCCGATGGCGATGTGGTTGCTGCGGTCCAGGGTGATGTAGCTGTCTCCTCCCAGACCAATCGACAGCAGATTGGCTGCCTTGACTGCTGTTTGGTAACCGGATACAGATGCTCCTTTCTCCGATACAGTGACTTTACCATCCTGGATGAGCGCCAGATCAGTGGTGGTTCCCCCAACATCCAGCACCAGAGCCTGGTCCTGCTGGGATAAGAAGCGGCCTCCGATCGCGCTGGCAGCTGGTCCAGAATGGATGGTCTCCACTGGAGAGCGAGCGGCAAACTCGTCATTCATTAACGTTCCGTCTCCCCGGACCACCATCAGCGGGGCATCGATGCCCCGGTTTTCCATTGCCCGGCGGACAGCGATAATGAATTCCTGCAGGACAGCCAGCAGAGATGCGTTCAAGGCGGCTGTGGTCGCTCTTTCCACCGACCCCAGGGAGGTGGAGAGCTGATGGCCGAGCACGATGGGGAGATCGCAGATGCTGGCGATCGCTTTCTGGGCCCGGATCTCATGTTCCGGATTGCGGGGACTGAAGTAAGAGGACACGGCTATGGCATCGACCTGCCGTTGGATTGTTTTGGTCTGTTCCAGGAGGCCTGGCAGATCCAGGGGTTGTTTCTCCTGGCCATGCAGGTCGTGACCGCCCTGGATATAGAAATAGTGGGGAGTGGCGAACCGTTTCCCCATATCAAAGGACTCGATCAAATCCGGGTCATAGCCGATCAAGAACAGGGCGACGCGTTTGCCCTTGCCTTCGGCAATAGCATTGGTTGCCAAAGTGGTGGAGATAGATACCATCTGGATTGCAGCGGGATCCTCCAGTTCGATCTCTTTGATGACATTCTCGATCCCGATCGCAAAATCCCGCTTGGTGGTCAAGCTTTTCTGAGCGGCGATGATGCGGTGGGAGTTGTATTCCAGCAGCACACCGTCTGTGTAGGTGCCTCCAGTATCAATGCCCAACACTAGAGATTCTGAGGGGTTTTTTTCCTTCAACTTCCTACCTCGTGACAATTAAGGGGCGTGATCGCGATCTGCTCCGGTCACGCCCCTCTCTTTTTCACCTGCTGAGCGGATTAGCCAAACATGTCCACGTCAAGCTCTTCATCCTTATATTTTTCGTCAGCAAGCTCACAGATCCGCTTTAGTTCTTTGAACATCTTTTCATCCAGCAGCGGTTCTTCTTCCCGATCGAGGATCTCCCGCACGCGCTCGTTGACGCGCTGCCGATGAGTTTTACTTCCAGATGCTTCCCATCCTTCGTAATTCTGGCGGTCGATCAGTTTGGGCTGCCAGATGATGTCCTTGAAGCGCTCGAAGGTATGATCGTGTGCCAGGTAGTGTCCCCCGGGTCCGACATCTTCGATTACGTTCAACGCTTTGCTGTCGTCGTTGACCGGGATACCCCGCAGGACACGTTTGACCATGTCGATGATCTCATCTGAGGCGACCATCATTTCCGCGGAGCTGGTCAATCCCTGCTCCAGGTAGCCAACATCATGGATCATGTTGCCGCCGATCAAAGCAGCCGTGGCGATGTTCATGGTGGCTTCCATTGCTGCCTGTTCATCATACATTTTGGCATCCGAGCAGCCAGCTGTCTCGTATTCAGGTACTCCCAGCCACTTGGTGATCTGGGTATAAGCTGCGCTGAGCAAAGCCATTTCCGGCGAGCCGTAGCTGTAAACTGCAGTGCGCATGTCCATGGCTGACATCAGACCGCCGATGATCAGGGGAGCGCCTTTGCGCTTCAGCTGGCTGAGCACAATGCCCAGCAGACTTTCCGTCAGGGCCTGGACAGCGGTTCCTGCCAGGGTTGCGGGAGAAGTCGCGCCTGCCAGGGGACAAGGCGTGTATACAAACGGGATGCGGTTTTCAGCACAGAACAGCAGTTTGTCGATCACCTCAACCGAGTGGCTGAGTGGTGAGACGGGCTCGATGTAGAGAGAGAAAATGGGTGTCTTGAGCCACTCCTTTTTCCCGCCGATCCGGATATAAGCCATTTCCAGCTGATCCTTCAAGCCGTCTTTATCTACAGCGGTGATGTTGATCGGTTTGTTGGTGCCCTCCAACATTGCCAGATACTGCCAGCGGTCGTAGGTGCCCACCGCGGTATCCTGAACGATGCCCAGGGACATGTGAAAGTTCAGGTTGGGCAGGGCTTCCGCCAGGCGGGCAAAGTTTTTTACGTCCTTGTAAAGAGCCCTGCGGCGTTCCCCTGTGTAGGGGTCGATGGTAAAGGGTGTGTCGGAACCCGCCCCAAAATAGATCTGGTTCTTGAACAGCTCCATTTTGTATTTTTGTGGATCTGCTCCGTAGATCACGACTTTGCGGGGCAGGGTGGAAAGGGCGATATCCACCATCTCGGGCTGCAGTTTCACCAGGGCGCTGTCCTCTTCGACATCTTCCACAGTCGCGCCATTGTCTGCCAGCAGATCGTACCCTTCTTTATTGTAGACCCGGACACCGGTCTCAGAGAGGACAGACAGGGCTGCAAAATAGATGGCCTCAATCTCTTCCTCGGTGAGCACTTCAAATGTCGGCGTGTTGTTGACTAGGTAATTTGTTTTTTTAACTTGCATGTTTCTCTCCTCTCAGCTCAGCCCGACCAATTGTTTAGCCAGTTCGGAGGAGGCCGGGGCATTGGCTCCATAGCCGTCAGCGCCGATTCGCTCGGCGAATTCCTGGTCAACCGGCGCACCGCCCACCATGACCTTGACCTTGTCCCGCAGGCCTGCTTCCTCGATGGCCTTAATGGTGTGGCCCATGGCGCGCATGGTGGTGGTCAGCATGGCGGACATACCGACGATATCCGGCTGGTGCTCTTTGATGGCCTGGATGAATTTCTCTGGAGCGGCGTCGAATCCGATGTTGACGATCTCGAAACCGGCTCCCTCGCACATCATGCTCACCAGGTTCTTGCCGATGTCGTGCAGGTCGCCTTCTACAGTGCCCATGACAATCTTGCCGGCCATCTGGGTGTCGCTATCCGCCAGCAGAGGACGCAGCAGTTTCATCCCGGATGCCATGGCTTCAGCAGACATCAGCACTTCGGGGACGAACATGTCGCCCGCTTTGAAGCGCACGCCCACTTCATCCATGCCCACAATCAGTCCTTTGTTGAGCAGTTCCTTAGGGGAAAGCCCTTCATCAAGCCCCTGCTGGGTGAGGGAGGCACTGGCATCGCTGTCGCCTTCCAATATCGCAGTTGACAATTTTTCAAGTATTTTCTCACTCATCGTTGTAGTCTCCTCATTACTCTTCTTTCTGCTTCACCCATTCTTCAGCCTCTTCTAAAACCTTTTCGATCAATTTCTCGGTTTCAGGCTTCAGGGGTACTTGCTCGTATTCTGCCAGAATCTTCTGGACCCGGGCAACGGTGCGGTCCTTGAAGGATTTTTCGCCCATCATCTTCCAATCCTCAAAGGAAGTGCGGTCACACAGGTTGGGCAGCCAGTAATCCGCTTTGTAATACTTGCGGGTGTGGGGGTCCTTCAGGTAGTGGCCGTTGGGCCCGACCCGGTTAATGACTTCCACTGCCAGGGTGTCTTCATTGACCTCGATGCCGCGGGTGATGCGCCGGGCATAGCCAATCGCTTCATCCATAGCGGTAAGCTGGAAGACCGATCCGGTCATGCCGCTTTCGGTGTAGCCGACGTCATGGCACAGATCGCCTCCGGTCAGAGCGGAGAAGTAGACGGACAGAGACCCTTCTGTGATAGCCTGCTCGTCAAAGGTCTTAGAATCCGTGCATCCGCCAGTCTGCCAGAGTGGAAGCCCGGCAAAGTGAGCCAGCTCGGTGATTCCGGCCATCATCAGGGACAGTTCCGGGGCGCCGTAGCTAAGGATCATGGCGCTCATATCCATCACGGACAGCACGCCGCCCATGATGAAGGGCAGCCCGGGCTGGATGTTCTGGGCGATGGTCAGCCCCATCCAGGATTCAGCAGCTGCCTGGATGATGATCCCTGCCGGTGTGACCGGGGCAGTGCCGCCAGCCAGCGGACAGGGTGTGAAGATCAGGGGAATGCGTTTTTCCGCCGCGAAGACCAGCTTGTTCAGGGAATCAGTGGTAGAGATCAACGGGGAAAGCGGTTCGCAATAGTGAATGTAGGTGGGGCGCTTTTCAAAAGCTTCCTGGCCTCCAGCTTCTTCTACCGCGATGCGGTGGATGGCATTGGAATCGTAATAATCAAATGACCAGGCCACGATTGGTTTCGTGGTGTAGCGGAACATATCCGCAAATTCATACAGGGCACTGAGATCGTAGGGGACATTATCCACAGACCCCAGGGATTCACAGAAATCGATATTGGGGAGGGAATCCACAACCTTGGCTACGTAAGGCACGTCTTTGAGCTGGTAGGGGCGCCGTTCCATGGTCTCGACATCGGTGAAATTCACGCAGGTTGGGCCAGGACCAAAATGGGCTCTCCCTGGTCCAATGTGAATGTCGTGCTCAGGATTGCCGTCCCGCGCAAAAACTGTGAAACTTCGGGGCGCTTTGTCCAGAGCATCCCGGACCAGATAGGAAGGAAGTCTGACCCGATCTCCATCCACCCAGGCACCGGCTTCTTTCAGTACCTCTCTGGCTCGCTCATGTTTTACCTCCAGGCCGACATACTCCAATACATGCAGTACGCCGTCATACAGCTCCTGGAGCTGATCGTCAGATAACATCCGGAATCGGACGCCGGAATTAGCTCGATAATTTGTTCTCATACTTTAGCTCCTTGCGGGTTAGTTCCTGAATCAGCCAACAAACTGTTTGGCCATCTCGGAAGCGGATGCAGCGTTGGCTGCGTAGCCGTCAGCGCCAATCTGGTTGGCAAAATCCTGGGTGACAGGGGCGCCGCCAATCATGATTTTGACCGTGTCGCGCACGCCAGCCTCTTCCAGGGCTTTGATGGTGCGCTCCATGGCGCGCATGGTGGTGGTCAACAGTGCGGACATACCGAGAATCTGCGGTTTATGCTCCTTGACAGCGGCTACAAAGGCTTCCGGCTCAACGTCCTTGCCGAGGTCGACAATCTCAAAGCCAGCCCCTTCACACATCATGCCGACCAGGTTTTTGCCGATATCGTGCAGGTCACCTTTGACAGTACCCAGGATCACTTTTCCGGTGGTCTCCGCGCCGGATTCAACCAGCAGCGGGCGGAGGATTTCCATGGCTTCCTGCATGGCCTTGGCGGAGCGGAGGACTTCGGGAACGAACATGTTGCCGGCTTTGAATTCCACGCCGACATGATCCATACCCGGCATGAGACCCTTATTGAGGACCTCCTCGGAACTCAGTCCTTCCTCGAGAGCCTGATTGGTGCTGTCCACGATGTCCCCGAAGTTGCCTTCGATGACCATGGTGGATATGGTGGATAAAATATCACTCATTTTGGTAAACCTCCTTAAAGATCAGATTATGCTAATTTTTTATAGGTAGTTCTTGATTGTTTTATGAAAATCGCGAATATGTTTGGCAATGCGTTTTACAGCTAATTCCTCATCCTTGGCGGCGATCGCCTCGTAGATGTCACAATGCGCTTTGACATCAATCTCTTCTGCTGCAGCGCGGGGTAGGGCGAGGTACCAGATCCTGAGAGAGAGGTTGTAATAGTATTCCAGATTGGAGGCCAGAAAACGGTTGTGGGTGGCTTCCCGGATCAGGCTGTGAAATTTTCCATCCAGTTCGATCATGTCATCCTTGGAATTTTCCTTGCTGCACAGGTACAGGTCTGCCAGCTTCTTGAGTTTAGCAAGCTGCTCCTCGGTGATCCGCTGGCATGCCAGGCGGACTGCCAAAGATTCCAGCTGCACTCTGACTTCAAAGATCTGGGAGAGATCTGTGATGGCCAATTCTGAGACGAAGATACCGCGGCGGGGTTTTACAACCACCAGGTCATCTGATTGCAGTCTTTTAAGGGCTTCCCGGATGGGAGTTCGGCCGTATCCGAGGTCATCCATTAAATCAGTTTCATTGATGACATCGCCGGGTCCCAACTTGGTCGCAATGATGCGCTTTTTGATTTCCTTGTATGCTTTTTCGGCGTTCGTCTGGCTCATTATTGTCCTCAGGATTCCTTGCTGTGTGCCCGGAAGGTCTTAATCCAGTTCATCCCGTATTCATCGCGTCCCATCACCAGGTCGGCGGCCTGGATCGCCAGATTGACCTCATCTTCCAGCGGATTGGTGATCGGGCAGGTCAACCCTGCCAGGATGGACATGGAGATAAAGGTCGCGTTAATGGTGGGGCGGTCGGGCAGGCCGAAGGATATGTTGCTGGCTCCCATAGTGACGTTGACACCGAATTCAGCCACTACCTTGCGGATGGTATCGATGGCGATCTTGCCGGCTTTGTGATCAGAACCCATGGTCAAAGCTAACGGGTCAATGATCAGCCGGTCTGCTGCAATCCCTAATTTATCTGCCCGCTCAATCATCTTGGCGGCAACTTTGAAACGGTCATCAGCCGTGGGAGGGATCCCGTCATCGTCCATGCAGAGGGCGATCACCGAAGCGTCGTATTCTTTGACCAGCGGCAGGACACTCTCTAAACGGGCTTCCTCTCCGTTGACCGAGTTGACCAGGGCTTTGCCCTCATAGATGGACAGGGCAGCCTCCAGGGCAGTGTTGTCAGCGGTGTCAATGCAAAGGGGAACGTCCGTCACTTCCATCACCGCCTTCATCATCTCCCGTAAAAGCGGTTCTTCGTCTGCTCCCGGAACACCGGCGTTAACGTCAATGATTGCAGCGCCTGCCTCAACCTGGGCTACCGCATCCCTTTTGACAATATCGAATTTGCCTTCCTTGAGCTCCGCCAGCAGTGATTTCCTTCCAGTGGGGTTGATCCTTTCGCCGATGATCACGGTGGGGTTAGAGCGGTTGATCTCAACGCTCTTGGTTTTTGAGCTGACGACTGTAGTTAAGTTTTCCGACATAATTTCTCCTTGCGTTTCTGGATTAGGACAGCTTCCCTTCTCTTAGTATATTACAAATATATCAGGTGGGCAGGGTTCGATAGTATTCAGCGATGTATGTAACCCAAAGTTGTGATTTTTATCGCGCAAATCCGCTTTATTGCAGGGCTTTATCAAGGTATTTTTGAAGCTGTTTCTGGGTTGTCTGATCGAGCACAGGCTGGCTGTAACTGTTGAGAAGACTTTTCCAACGCTCCCGGCTGCGGTCGACCGCATCCAGCTGGTCCCCGCCCCACCAGGCTTCCATTCCGCTTCGGTCGCCGATCTTTGGAAGCCAGAACTCGGTCCGACAGCGCTCGATGGTCTGAGATTGGCCCAAAAAGTGACCGTCATGGCCGACATTCTTGATGACGTCGACAGCCAGCGTATCAGCTGAGACCTCCATTCCCTGCTGGAAATGACGCAGCATTCCGCACAGTTCATCATCCATCACGAATTTTTCATAGGAGAACGCCAGGTAAGAGCTGAGGATTCCGGCTGCATGTAGGACAAAATCGATCCCGCTGTTGACCGTGGAATAGAGTCCCATCATCGACTCGTAACCTGCTTGAGCATCCAGAGTGCTGGAATCGGTCAGCGCCCCTCCTGCCCGGCAGGCCAGCCCGTAATAGCGAGCCAGCTGTCCATGGGCGGCGATGCACAGCGACAGCTCCGGGCTGCCAATCGCCAGGCCGCCGGTTTTCATATCGATGTTTGTGGAGGTTGACCCATAGATGACCGGCAAACCGGGATTGACTAGCTGGGTAAGCACAATACCGGACAACAATTCTGCGTTCTGCTGAGCGAGGACACCAGCCAGTGTGATCGGGCCGGTGGAACCTGCCATGATCAGGCTGGCGATCACCAGCGGTTGATTGGCGCGAGCATAGACCAGCAGGGCTTCTGCCATGTCCTCGCTGTACCCCAGGGGGCTGAGCGGGTTGATCAAACCGGTAGTGTAATGTCCGGATGTTGGGTCGCCGAAGAGAATCTCGATCAGGTCTAAAGTATGCTGGGCGCCGTCTCTGCCCTCTGTGCTGCCGATGAAGGCTTTGTCGGAAAGGCGGATGTTGGCCTCAACCATGCGCAGATGGGCGGTCTCGGATGGGATATCCTGGGGCTCGACCAGCAGATGTCCGCTCATGTCCTGGTTGGGAAGCAGGTGGGCCAATTTGACCAGGTTCTCGTAATCCTCAAAACTCGGCGCTCGCTTGCCTTCCTCCGGGTCTATTAAGAACGGTGCACCGTACCCCGGGACAAAGACAGGATTACCATCGCCAACTACGACATCGTGTTCGGGATTCCTGGCCTGAATGGTGAATTGGGACGGGATATCCTTGATGACTTCCATCAGCTGCTTTTCGTCCAGGAAAACCAGCTGATCTTCTACCCGGTATCCGTGTTCCTTAAAGAGATCCAGGGCTTCCTGATGAGGAAAACGGATGCCCACGTCATGGAGGATTTCCATTGTGGCTTGGTGAATGGCTTCCAGGTCGGATGCTGAGAGCAGTTCAAGGGGCTGCATGGATGGCTTGTCTCCTTACTGGTTCAGGCGGCAGGGGGAAAGTTCCAGGGTGATCAAACCTACAGATCGCTTCCCCTCCGTGAAATTTCCGGGAAATGCCTGCCAACTTTGATCACAGCTGCTAGGTGGAGGCTTTCCCGGAAACGATTTATTATGATTTCTTGAAGAGAGCTTTGACTTTAGCAGCAGCCCAGAAATAAAAGCCGCTGAAACCGGCTGGATAGTAGATCATGATCAGAACCATCAACACACCGTAAATCACCAGGTGCAATCCGGGCAAACTGGACAGGTTCGAACGCAGGAATTCGATGAAGAAAACGAAGGGGAAGGCAATGGTGATGCCGCCCCACAGGCTGCCCCTGCCGCCGATATAAGCGATGGCCAGGACCTCGACGGTTTTGGATGTGTGCATCAAGGTGGAGGGAGTCAATGATCCGAAGAAGTGGGCGTAAAACCCACCCAGCAGACCGGCAAAGAAAGCTGACAGCGTGAAATTGAAGACCAGGTATTTGGTCGGGTTGATGCCTGAGGCTCTGGCTGCATCTGGATTCTGGCCGATGGCCTTGAAGGCCAAACCGATATTGGACCCCACAACCAGTTTGAGCGTTACATAGATCAGCACCATCATAGCCAGAATGATGTAAAAGTAGGGCAGGTTGTTGGGTGTTTCAATGAACTTGACCGGGTTCATCCCCAGCGGGCCGCGGGTCAAGTCGGTCAGGTTGTTGACCAACCCCATCAAGGCAATCCCTACAAACCAGGCCATGACTGCCGCGAAGATACCTCGCAGCCGGAGTGTGAGGATGCCCAGAATAAACCCAACCAGTCCGGCCATCAGGGCCCCGATCCAGATTGTCAGCCAGGGGCTCAATCCTGGAGCAAAGAGCAGGAAGGGGGTGGTATTGGCGAAGATGCCCGAAGTGTAGGCTCCCAAACCCAGCAGGGCGGCAAAACCGAAGTTGACGATGTTGATGTAGCCTGCCGTGAAGTCGAAGGCCACTGACTGCGCGGCCAAAAAGGCACCCATGATCAGCCAGCGGATGACATACTCCTGCGAGAAGGGATAAAAATTCGGCATCACTGCCACCAGGATCAGCAAGCCAAAGCCGAGCGGGGAGAAGCCTAATCTATTCAGGAAGGAGACAATTCGCTGCCAGACCGTTTTGTTCTCTTCATAAGTTGCAGTTGAGTTCATGGTTTCATCTCCTCAATTATTGTTCCTGAATACCTTTGACCTCACTGCCAAAGATGCCAGAAGGTGCCAGAATGAGCACCAGGATCATCACTACTGTGGGAACTACTGACTGCCAGGAGAGTCCAATAAAGAGCTGGGTACCAGACTGCAGCAGAGCCACAATGAATCCGCCTACAATCGCTCCGGCAATATTTCCCAATCCGACCAGCATGACCACGTACCAGGAGAAATACAGCGGAGTGACACCGACAGTTGGGTAAGCCTGGAACATGAACAGCAAGGAGGCACCTGAAATTGCGGCCATAGCAGTCGCCAGTGAAAAAGTCAGGGTCTGAATGAAATCCAGATCGATGCCCACCAGCTGAGCGCCGGTTTCGTCCTGAGAAACAGCCCGGATAGCGCGGCCGGTCTTTGTGCGCCGCAGGAAGAACCACAGGATGGCGATAGTCACAATAGCGATCCCGGCTGCCACGATGCGGTCCACGGCAATGAATGCACCCATGATCTCGACTGGCTTGACATCAAAATAGCGGGGGATTCCCCGAAAGTTTGGACCCAGGATCAGATTTGTTCCATTGGTGAGGATGAATGAAAGGCCGACCGTCAGCAAGAAGGCGTTCATGATCCAGCCTTCCTTTGTGCGGTGTCGCAGCGGCGCGAAAACCAATTTTTCAATGATGATACCCAGCACAGATCCCACCAAGCCGGCCGCGATGATAGCGATGAACGGTCCGCTGTAGATCAGCAGTTTGCTTCCTGTCGAAAGGAAGAACTGATTGAGCGGCGTAAAGACAAAGTAGGCCACATATGCACCCACCATGAATGACTCACCATGGGCAAAGTGGGGAATATTCATCACGCCAAAGACCAGTGCCAGCCCAGTAGCCAGCAGGGCCCACATCCCTCCGGTGACAATGATGTTGAAGATCTGGGGCGCGCCTCCCTTAATGCCGATCAGAATAAATAAGATAACAGAGAAAATAGAAACCAAGACTACCGGTAAATTGTCCTTCAAGCGGGTGATGAGATCTACCGATGTCTTGGGTCTCTCAGATGTTTTTGTTGCCATTATGATTCTCCTTCGCTTATACCGGGATCAATACCAGGGGTATTCGCTCACTGCAGCCGTTTATATTCCCAGATAGGCATTCCGGACATGTTCATTGGCTTTCATTTCCTGACTTGGGCCGTTCATGACGATCTTGCCCTGTTCGAGAATATATGCTCGATCGGTGATATCCAGCGTGGCGTTGACATTCTGCTCAACCAGCAGGATGGTGACGCCCTGTTTGCGGAGTTTCAGCAGAGCTTCAAAGACGTCATAGGTCAGGTTGGGCTGCAATCCCAGGGAAGGTTCATCTACCAGCATCAGTTTTGGGTTGGACATCATACCCCGGGCGATGGCCAGCATTTTGCGCTCGCCGCCGCTCATTGTCCCTGCCAACTGATCCTTTCTCTCTTCCAGGCGGGGGAACAGCTGAAAAATATAGTCCAGGGTCTGCAGCTGGGTTTCTCTTTCCTTCACTGCATAGGCTCCCAGCATTAGATTTTCCTCGACAGACATATCGGTGAATAAGTTCAAGGCTTCAGAGACATAACTGATTCCCATCCGGCTGATCAAATGCGGAGGAGTGTTCTTAATGGATTTGCCATCGAAGATGATGTCTCCACCCATGGGCTTGATCAGTCCAGCTATGGTACGCAGAGTCGTGGATTTACCGGCTCCATTGGGTCCGATGAGGGCGATAAACTCACCGCTCTCAACTTCGAAGGAAACTCCCCAGAGCACTTGCAAAAAATCGTATCCGGAGTCCAGATTCTTAAGCTGCAGCATCGGGGACCTCCTCTTCTCCTAGATAAGCTTCGATCACTTTGGGATTGTTGAGTACTTCATCAGGAGTGCCCTTGGCAATCTCTGTGCCGTATTCGATTACCATCACCTCATCGCAGATCCCTTTGATCACCCGCATGATGTGTTCGATGGCAATGATTGTGACACCATCGTCGCGGATGCGCCTGATCAAGGACATCATGGAGTCCAGCTCTCCGGGTGTCAGCCCGGAAGCCAGTTCGTCCAACAGCAGTAATTTGGGCTGGCAGGAAATTGCCCGGGCCAGGTCGATCCTTTTCAGTTGAACGGCATTCAGCTGCGACGCCGGGGTTTTGATCGGCAGATTAAATTCTACGAAATCCAGGGCTTCGCGAGCCCGGTAATCCGCAGGTTTTAATCCCCGTGCTGAGGGACCGAATACCGCGCCGACTTTTACATTCTCGAGGACGGTCATCTTTGGGAATGGGCGCGGGATTTGAAAGGTTCTGGCCAATCCCCGCTTGCACATTGCCTCTGCGGGCAGGCCGGTCGTTTCCTCTCCTAAGAAATAGACTTTGCCGCTGGTTGGCGGGAACTTGCCAGCGATGGAGTTCAAGAAGGTGGTTTTCCCAGCGCCGTTGGGTCCGATCAATCCGTAGATTGCTCCCTCTTCGATTTGCATGGTCACCTCTTTTGCGTCTAATATCATGTCTACTTTCCTCTCTAAAACAAGGGGTGGCGGGAAAATCCGCGCCACCCCTTGTCGATCATCCGGGTTTGTCACCCTTTAGGGAGCCATCAGGTCTTGGAC
>JARROG010000007.1:0-13910 GCA_037384185.1 Anaerolineales bacterium
CCTGGATAGCGCGGTGATCACGGTCAGCACGATTCATGCCGGCCAGGCTCCAAATGTCATTCCTGCGGAAGCAGAATTAACTGGAACGATTCGCACATTCTCTCTGGAGACCCGGAAGCGGCTGCTGGAGAGGTTCCAGTTAATTCTGCTTCCGCAGGAATGACATTTGGAGCCTGGCCGGCATGAATCGTGCTGACCGTGATCACCGCGCTATCCAGGGGATGGACCTCCCGGGAGATCAGTGTTTGCAGTGTGTTGATCATCCCGGCTGATGCCACGATGGGATCGATCGCCTCCTGCGGTTTGGCTCCATGTCCTCCCTTTCCTCGAATTCGAATTCGGAAGGTTTCTGAAGCTGCCATCACCGGGCCTTCGCTGATCCCCAACCATCCCAAGGGTTTTTCGTTCCAGAGATGCATCCCCAGCACGTAATCCGGACGCAGATCTTCCAGGACCCCAGCTTGAATAGTTTTCAATGCCCCACCCAGACCTTCCTCGGCGGGTTGAAAGAGGATCCGGACAGTTCCGTCAAACTCATGGCGCCGTTCTGCCAGCAATCGGGCAGCGGTCAGACCGATCGCTAAATGCCCATCGTGGCCGCAGGCGTGCATCAATCCGTCGATTTCTGAAGCATACTCGGCGCCAGTCACTTCCTGCACGGGCAGGGCGTCCATATCAAAACGCAGCAGCACGGTCTTTCCCGGGTTCTTTTCCCCCTCCAGGGTCGCCAGCACACCAGTTCCAGCCAGGCCGGACTGGATCTTAAACCCTTCCCAGCGGGAAAGTTCCCGAACGATGATTTCAGCTGTATGGAATTCCTGAAAGCCGAGCTCCGGATGGCGGTGAAATTCTCGCCGCAGCGCGCTGCTGTAGTCTATAGCTGCGCTTGCCTGGTCGAGAAGGTCATTCATTTTGATTTCCGCTCTACCTGTTCGGGATCAAATTCAACGATTCCTTCCTCGCCAAGATCCACAGAGACCTTTTGGCTGAGCGGATTGAGGCGGACGACCTTGCCTTCCCCCTGGGGTGTAACCACCCGTTTGCCCCTTTTGGGCATATTTTTCTTTGCGTCAAGATAGATATCGTACTCGTGCATCAGGCAGCAGCGCAGTCTGCCGCACATCCCGGTGATCTCCGAGGGTGCCAAAGAAATTCCCTGGGTCTTTGCCATTTTGATCGATATGGGAACAAATTCAGTCATGAATTCCGTGCAGCAGCGGATCTCCCGCCCGCAGGCACCCATGCCTCCCAGGATCTTGGCGGAATCCCTGGGACCGATGCGCCGCATTTCCAGGCTGGTATGTGAGATTTTCTTTTTAAGTTTATCTTCCAGCTTTTTCAGCTTGGGATCTCCATCGCCCTCATAGCAGTAAAGAATGACCAGGTTCTCACCCTCAAGGCTGAATTCAGCGGAAATGAACTTTACCTCGTCCAATCCTTTTTGTTCAGCCGCATACTCCCGGCATTTTTCCAGGACTTCCTTCTCTTTCTTCTCCCAAACCTGACGCATCACCAGATCCCTGGGTGTAGCGCTTCTCAGGATCGGTTTCCAGTTGCGTTCTTCACTGGATTGTTCATCCAGGAAGGCAGCTACTTTCCCCAGCTGCATGCCCCGGCTGGTTTCGACAATAACAAAATCATCCACCTGAATATCAGGAACAGCGGTGGCGTCAAAATGATAAATTTTTCCACCATCGTGGAATCGAATACCTACGATCAAAGCCATCATGTGCGTATTTTACCTTATTTGGGTTAAATATAAAGGATACGGCTTCCTGGGAGGAAACCGTATCCTCACTGTACGCTCAAATTTGCCTGCCCTTGATTATTCCAGGGCTCGAATGCTGACCTGGGCAGCAATCTTCTCAGCAATCGAGATCAGCGCCTGGGATACTGGAGATTCAGGATGAGAAAGCACGACTGGCATGCCCGCATCTCCTCCAATCCGCACCTGGGGATCGATCGGGATGGAACCGATGAACGGAATTCCGGTCATCTTGGCCAGCTTCTCCCCTCCACCGGAGCCAAAGATATCCATCCGTTCTCCGTCGGGTGTCTCCAGGTAGCTCATATTCTCGACCACCCCGAAAATGGGGATGTTCAACTCCTGGAACATGTTGATGCCCCGCAAGGCATCATCCAATGAAACCTGCTGGGGCAAGGTAACAATCACCCCACCCTGCAGTTCAAGCGTCTGGCTCAGGCTGAGCTGGACATCGCCGGTTCCAGGAGGGAGGTCGATGATCAAATAATCCAAATCGCCCCACTCCACATCGGCAATGAACTGTTTGATCGCGGAGTGCAGCATT
Organism: Anaerolineales bacterium; assembly: GCA_037384185.1. Taxonomy (GTDB): domain Bacteria; phylum Chloroflexota; class Anaerolineae; order Anaerolineales; family UBA11858; genus B10-G9. Next base: position 2,310 of record JARROG010000007.1, read on the forward strand.
GGACCCCGCCAAATCAAGGCTTGCTCAGGCTTTACCATAAAACCGATCGAGATCACCTTCACACCGTGTCCCTCACCGGGTAGGATTTTGTCATCCTTGGCGCCTTTCAAACGATCCACACCCATCATGGTCGGGATGTTCGGCCCGTAGATGTCAGCATCCAGCAAACCTACGCTGGCTCCTTTTTCAGCCAGGGCAACGGCCAGGTTGACTGCCACTGTGCTTTTCCCAACGCCGCCTTTTCCGGAGGCGACTGCAATGACATTTTTGATATTCTTATGTTCTGATTTACCCTGGCCAACGGGTACCTTGGCATCCATCTTGATATCGATTTCTTTGACGCCGTCCAGGGCTTCGACAGCTGAGCGAGCTCGATTCTGAATCTCATCCCGCAGCGGACAGGCCGGTGTGGTCAGGTTCAAAGTAAAACTGACCTTGCCGTCTGCAACCTCGAGATTGTCGATCATACCCAGGCTGACCAGGTCCTTGTTGATCTCTGGATCCTGCACCTTGCCCAGAGCTTCTAAAACTGTTTCGCGAGTCAATGACTTGCCTGCCATAAGAGTCCTTTTTGTTATATTATGCCGGGTTTTGCAGCATCATTCTAACATGAATGGTGCCTTGCAGTCTCATAAATATATTAGAACAAGATAGTCCCTTCTGAAAATGGATAGGTGCAGAGAGTCAGCACCAGTTCCTGGAGACTCAAAGCAAGAAGTCAACCTGACAGGAAAACAATCATCCTTTATAATGGAAGGGATTTCTTGCAAATTATATGACCAAAAATGATCCGGTTACCCAGGAACAGCGTGACGTAGAGCTCGTTCCCCATAATCCAGAATGGACTCAGCTTGCAGATGAGGAAGCACAGCGCATCCGTCAGGGACTAAGCTTCCCGATCATCGGCATCTACCACATCGGCAGCACTTCCATCCCTGGCATTAAAGCAAAACCCATCCTTGATTTTGTCATTGAAGTGGAGGATCTGGACACGGTCATTAACGCTATAGATGAATTTAGAATCCTCGGGTACGAAAGCAAAGGGGAATATGGCATTCCCGGAAGGCAGTTCTTTACACGTGACACAGATGGAGAACGGTCCCACCACCTGCATGTCTTTCAGACGGGCCACCCCGACATCGAGCGACATATCGTTTTCCGGGATTTTCTCCGCGCCAACCCCAAGGCAGCCAAGGAATACGAAAAACTCAAGGAAAAGCTGGCAGAACGCTTCCCAAAACAAAGCGGCAGCTACACTGAAGCCAAGTCAGATTTTATCCTCTCCATGGATGATGTAGCGCGCTACTGGCTGGAGCACAAGCAAGACGATGTGAATCCCGCTGAACAAGCTGATTAGCGCATCGTTTCCCCCAACCCAACTTTGACTATTGCTGAGCAATCTGTAAGGAACTCTCTTTCCGGGGAGGGAAGTTCGCGGTAATTAACAATGCCAAAATAGACCTCCGAGGTTGATGGTACCTCGGAGGTTATGTGGTTTGTTATCAATTGACTGAGGAAGCTGGATCACTCTACAGTGACTGATTTTGCCAGGTTGCGGGGCTGATCAACGTCCAGTCCCCGCAGGGAGGCGATATGGTAAGCCAGCAGCTGGAGCGGGATCACTGTGGTCACCGGGCTCAACAACCAGGGGGTGTCGGGCACGAAAAGTACCTGGTCCGCCAGGGACTGGATCTGTTCATCGCCTTCCGTGGCGATTGCGATCACCCGTCCTCCCCTGGCATTGGCCTGCTCAATCTGGCTGAACATCTTGTCATACCAGGGATCCCGGGGAGCGATCACCACCACCGGAAGCCCGGAATCGATTAGCGCGATGGGTCCATGTTTCATCTCCCCTGCCGGATAGCCTTCGGCATGAATATAGGAGATCTCTTTTAACTTCAAAGCGCCCTCATATGCTGTGGGCATATTGACACCCCGCCCCAGGTAAAGAGCATTCTCAGCGTCCAGCAGGGTTTCTGCGACCTTCTTGACCTCTTGCTCCCGGTCAAGACAACGTCCTGCCAGATCGGGCACAAGCCGCAGGTCCTGAACCAACCGCTGAGCTTCTTTCTTCTCCAGGGTTCCCCTCAATTCTCCCAGCAGGATAGCCAGCATATAGAGATCAACCAGCGGCGCAGTATATGCCTTGGTGGACGCGACGCCAATCTCCGGACCTACCTGCATCGAGATATAACCATCAGCGATGCGCATGGCCTGGGAACCGATTGCATTGACAATTGACCACAAGGTTGCGCCTTTTCGCCTGCCTTCCTCCATGGCCGCCAGGGTATCAGCGGTTTCCCCTGATTGACTGATTGCCAGCACAATCGTGTTCTGGTCAACAATCGGATCCTGATAGCGGAATTCCGAACCAATTTCAACCTCGACCGGAATGCGAGCGATACGCTCAATCAACACCTTACCTACCATTCCGGCATAGGAAGCCGTACCGCAGGCAATGATTACGATCTTATTCAATCTCCGCACCAACTCCGGGTCAACCTTCAAAGTCGGAAGCTGGATTGATCCAGATTCAAAATCCACCCTCCCGGCGATAGTATCGGTCAGAGACCGTACCTGCTCATGGATTTCCTTGTGCATGAAGTGCCGATATTCGCCTTTCTCTGCCGAGACCGGGTCCCAGGATACGACCTGCACCTCGGGTTCGATCTCTTTGCCTTCCAGGGTCATCAACTTGATTTCCTGTCGGCTGACAACCGCCATCTGGTGTGACTCAAGGAATACCATCTCCCGGGTATGCTCCAGGATTGCTGGCAAATCCGAGGCGATATACATCTCCCCCTCGCCGATCCCCAGCACAACTCCGCCGGCGTTGCCGATCCGGGCGGCTATGATCTTATCAGGCTCATTCCTGCTCATCACCACAATACCGTGCGCACCCTTGAGCTGGCGCAGAGCTTTCTGCACCGCGCTGGTAAGATCCCCTACCGCCAGGTAGCGCTCAATCAGGTGTACGATCACTTCTGTGTCCGTCTCTGATTTAAATTCCGAACCTTCAGACTCCAGCTCATCACGCAAGGTGGAAAAGTTCTCCACAATGCCATTATGGACCACAACCACATCTCCGGTCATGCCCAGGTGGGGATGGGCATTGCGCGTGCTGGGTTCGCCATGGGTCGCCCAGCGCGTATGACCTATTCCTAGATTTCCTTTCAATGGCAATTCATGCACCAGCTGGGATAAACGCTCCAGCTTGCCGGCGTCCCGCCGAATCTCTATTCCACCATTTTCCAGGACCGCAATACCTGCCGAATCATAACCGCGGTACTCCAGCCGTTTCAGCCCGTTCATGATGATGGGCGTAGCGTTCTTTGGTCCTATATATCCAACAATTCCACACATAGAGGTTGCCCTCCCCTTCTATTCAGCGCTCTTCCACCAGGCAGCTAAACAACAAACCTGCCGGAGAGGCCATTGATATCAACATTTTACATTCTGGAATGTCACCAGGGGTGATGTTGTTCCACCGGTCGCCCGGGTATTTATCACCCGCTTCACTTAGAAGGGAAAAAACGGAGTGTGACCGCTCCGGAGGGCTTCCGCTGATAGTTCGATTTTCCCGGCTGTGTCCATTCCTGCCGGTTAGCCTCCAAAATGGAGGAACCCTCATCCTCGTCAACTCAGGACACCCCCTCCCTGAGCCCTTGCGCTATTTTCCCAATTCGTTTATCTTTCCCAGCCACCTCCTTGAAGTTCAATCCGCGAAGAAAATGGATATTCCCCTCGCGGATGTTATCTTACTTTATAACAGCGAAACCTGCAAGCTACGCTTTCCCTACAGTACAGTCGCCTTGGAGATCACATCACCCTGGCGGATGGCGTCAACAACGTCCTCTCCTTCAATGACCTTGCCAAAAACGGTGTGTTTTCCGTCCAAATGGGGCTGAGGAAGATGGGTGATAAAGAACTGGGAACCATTAGTATTGGGGCCAGCATTAGCCATGGATATCACCTTACTGCCGTGTTTGAGGGGGTTGCCGATCAATTCATCCTCAAAGCGATAGCCAGGTCCACCCCGTCCTGTACCCGTTGGATCTCCACCCTGGATCATGAAGTTGTCGATCACCCGGTGAAAGCTAACCCCATCATAAAAGTCTTCATTGACCAGGAATACGAAATTATTGACAGTTTTTGGGGCATGCTCCGGATAGAGCTCCAGCATTATGTCACCCCGGTTGGTTTCCAGCTTGACCTGGTAGACCTTCTCAGGATCAATCGTCATTGCCGGAGGAGTATCCCATTGCTTGGTCATAATTCCTCTCTTTGTGTCTAAGATAGTCAGAATGTCAGGCTATTATAACACTCAACCCCTTCCGCTTCTCTGCGGAAGGGCAGCCGAAGGGCCTGGTCCAAATATGCCCTCATCCAATAAGAACTGAATTATTCCACTCCAGCGGCGTCCGGTTCAATAGAATCCTCCCTGGAGAAACTCATTTCTCCAGGGAGTAAAAAGGGTACTCTTGATTAACTCGAAGGCAGGAGAGGACCCACGCCTCCTAGTGGACCGTTCTCAGGGACTGGCCGCTCCAAACCGGGGCGGGTGGATGGTGGTTTACCGGCCCCAAGCACCCGGGCGATGACCTTCCCTTCCTTATTCAGGTAGCCAATAAAACCTGCTCGCATACCTTGCTCAAGATCGCTAAAACCATTCAGCTGACCGCGGTAGGTGGTCAGATTATCCACATAGACGGTCACCACACTTCCATCACTCTTTTCAAGTTGGAATTTTCCTGCTCCAGGACTGACGGTTTTGATGCTGCCCTGACCCTTGACGATCTCCGGCCGTTCCTCTGGGATCTCACCTGCCACGATCACCCTGGCTACTAACTGATCCTCGGTATTCATATATCCCCCAACACCAGCCCGAAACCCCTCTTCCAGATCAGCGATGCTGGATACCTGTCCGCGAAAATTGGTATCCTCATTCACCCAGAAGGTGAGCACTTCCCCATCGGTCTTCTCCAGGCGGAACTTTCCAGCTCTGGGATCTACACCAACGATTGAACCCTGAGCGCGAATAGCTTCCGGGCGGACGCCGGCGATAAGCAGTACAGCGATTTGCTTTCCGTTCTCTCCGTCCTTGGACGCCACTCCAGCCTGCCAGCCTACCTGGAGCTCATCCAGAGAGGACAGTTGGCCTTGATAGCGTGTGTTCTCATCTACGAAGAAGCGCATTCTGCTGCCATCTGCAGTGACGATCTCAAATTTCCCTAGCTGGGAATCGACCGCTGTGACCTCCCCTTTGACCTTGCTTAAATCCGGCCTATATCCCGCGACCAGGCCAACAACGACCAGTTTACCCTCACTGTGCTCCCTGTAAGCAACACCGGCGCCCATACCAACCTCGAGGTCCTCCAAACTTTCAATCTGGCCCGCATAGCGGGTGTTCTCGTCTACAAACAAGCGCAGCTGATCTCCCTCAGGAGTCTCGATAGAGAACTTCCCAGCTGAGGTATTGACGTCAGTGACCTTCCCCCTGGCCTTCAGCAAACCATCCTCGTCCCCTTCCGCTGCCAGAGCCGGAGCGCTGAACGATACTGTGATCAGGACTGCAGCAATCAGAGATATTACGATTTTCTTGAACATATCATCCTCCATGGTTGAATCTAATCTTGGACAATCACTCCAAGGATAGACCCATCCTGTAACAGGAGGACAATCGCATTGTAAAAACGATGTAAAAAGGAATACGGATAGAGAATGGACGAGCTGTCACGCCGGAATCAAATATCCAAACAGAATCAATGATCGATTCCCTGCACACCCTTGACAGTGTTCGCGTCAAGAGTGAAAGGAAAGCAGACAACCTGTTCCCGTTCCATTCAGGTAGATCGAAGATTGATCAAGGGGTGTTGCAGATTAATCCTGGTCCAAGTGCTCCCACCGCAGCAGGATCTCTGAAATCAGAATACGATCTCTTCCTTGCCGGTCAGTTTTTCCTGCACCAGATTGGCAACTGTATCCAGGTGAGCTTTTTTATGAGCAAAGTCAAGATCATCAGACCGGATTTTCAACACCGGGCAGAGATTGAAGGTATCCATCCAGTCCTCATAGAAGGAATCCAGCAGGGTAAGATACTCCAGGGAGATCCCGGACTCGATCTCCCTCCCCCGTTCAGCAATCCGTTTCAGAAGAATCTCTGGCGGTGCAACCAGGTATATCAATAGATCAGGTTCAGGAAGGTGGTCAGCGATCAGCTGGAAAACGCGCTGATAGGAGCGGTAGTCCCGTTCCGAAAGGCTGCCCTGCTGGTACAGAGCCCGGGCGAAGATCTTGACGTCCTCATAAATGCTGCGGTCGGCGATTGCCGAAGTATCGGAACGCACCAGCTCTAGATGCTGCTGGGCTCGGTGCCCCAGGAAATAGACTTGAAGATGGAAAGACCAGGCTGCCATATCCTGATAAAAATCACCCAGATAAGGATTGTCGATCACGGATTCAAAGGCTGTCCGCCAACCCAGCCGCTCTCCCAATCGTTCTGTCAGGGATGTCTTTCCCGTTCCGATATTTCCTGCGACCAGCACTAATTTACCCGCCATCAGATTACTCCCAATCTCCCAATCTTAATTGAATTGTCTCTGCCTTGATAAACTTAGCGCTTCTCCACTGCTACTGCACAAACTTTGTAATCAGGGATCTTAGCCTGGGGATCCCGGGCATCCACGGTCAGGATGTTGGCGGCAGCTTCTGCGAAATGGAAGGGCAGGAACACCGTGCCAACCGGGGAACGTTCTGTGACCAGCGATTTAACCTCGACCTCGCCTCGCCGAGAGCGGAGCTTGACCCAATCTCCTGAGCTGATCTCCAAAGCATCTGCGTCCTGGGGATGGATTTCGACCAAGGCCTCAGGGTAGATGTCATCCAATTTCGATCTGCGGGTCAGTGTGCCGCCATGCCAATGGTAGAGCACCCGGCCAGTGGACAGAATCAGCGGATATTCCTCATCCGGCTGCTCTGCTGATGGTCGGTAGGCAATCGGCGTTAACTTTCCCTTCCCGCGAGGGAAAGATTCGCTGAACAGGTAAGGAGTTCCGGGGTGATCTTTGGTAGGGCACGGCCAATGAACGCCGTCTTCTTTGGCGATCCGATCATGACTGATCCCCTGGAAGGGCGGTGTCAGGCTGGCCATTTCGTCCCAAATCTGTGCGGGATGCTCAAAAGAGAATCCAGCCGTGTCCTCGACTCCCAGCTTCTCCTCTACTCTGCGAGCTAATTCCTGAGTGATAGCCCAATCCGGCCGAGCCTCTCCGGGAGATTTAATTGCAGGCCTGATCAGCTGAACTCGCCGATCACTATTGGTGAAGGTGCCGTCCTTCTCGGCAAAGCTTACCGCCGGGAGGATGATATCCGCATACTCACCAGTCTCATTCATGAAGATATCCTGATACAGCACGAAACCCAAAGTTTCCATCACATGCCTGGCATGCAGCAGATCAGGTTCGCTCATCATAGGATTTTCACCCATGACGTAGTAGCCCTTGATCACCCCGTTCTCAACGGCGTCCACCATTTCCATGGTTGTCAAGCCGGGTTCTGGATCAAGGTCGACCCCCCAGAGCTCCTCGAATTTTTGCCTTACCTCAGGATCATCAACCGGCTGGTAACCAGGATAGACATTCGGAAGTCCCCCGGAATCCGAGCAGCCCTGCACATTATTCTGCCCCCGGAGCGGGTTCAATCCCGTACCTGGTCGACCAATGTTGCCGGTCAGCAAAGCCAAATTGGCAAGGGAAATAGCGTTGTCTGTCCCGTGGGAACTCTGGCTGATTCCCATCCCCCAATAGATGGCAGCTGCACCTGCCCTGCCGTAAACTCTGGCAGCAGCCCGGATCTCATCTGCCGGGACGCCGCAGATTTCTTCTGCATATTCTGGAGTGTACTCTTCCAGGCTGGGCAGGTATTCTTCCAACCCTTCTACTCTGTTGTCCAGGAATTCCTGGTCGATCAATCCCTCTTCCACAATTACATGCGCCAGGGCCTGGAACATCACCACATCGGTGCCTGGTTTAAGCTGAAGATAATGATCAGCAAACTCGGACATCTCGATCCGACGGGGATCGATCACGATCAATTTGGCTCCATTGCGAACCACAGCTTCCCTCAGGAAGGTGGAAATCACTGGATGCGTTTCGCTGGTATTGGAACCGGTTACCAGCAGAACTTCCAGATCCTTCATTTCAGCGATCGAGTTAGACATTGCTGAGGAACCCAGCGTGATCTGCAGACCGGCAACGGATGCCGCATGGCACAAACGCGAGCAGTGATCGATATTATTGGTCCCCAATACTGCCCGGACAAACTTCTGGAAGATATAGGTATCCTCATTGGTCGCTTTGGCGGAACAGAAGGTTCCCAGCGCATCTCCGCCGTACTCCTGGACGATCCCTGCCAGCTTTTCCGCTGCCAAGTCAAGTGCTTCCTCCCAACTGGCCCGCCGGAAACCTCCCAAGCCAACCGGTTTACGGGGAAGAGTTCCCAGGTCCTTGCGGATCAAAGGGTAGGTCAAGCGGGAGGGGTGGCTGACATAATCCAACCCGTAGCGGCCCTTGGTGCACAAGCGACCATAATTAGGAGCGACATCAAAAGGTGCGTCAACCCGGGTAACGTGATTTTCCTTGATCTGCATATCCACCTGGCAGCCAACACCGCAGAAGGGGCAGGTACTGCGCACAGATTGGCTTGACTCACTCATAATTTGCTCCTTTTTCCTGGCGCTCCTGCCGCCGCCGGGCTCGAATCTCATCCTGCTGGAGCCCCTGTTCTAATAAATATTCGGTCTTTCCCTGCAGAGCTTTGGTCGGACAGACTGCCACGCAGTTGCCGCAAAATACGCAGGTGGTTTCTGGCATGGGAAGATCATAAAATGTGGCGATGTGACTGTCATGCCCACGTCCACCTACTGCCAGGGCATAAGTGAATTGAATATCGTCGGCGCAGGCCTGTACACAGCGCCAGCACAGGATACACTGCGAGTAATCCCGAACATAAAAGGGATTGTCATCCAGCAAAGCGTGCTGACGTTTTTTCGCTCCTGGAAAGCGCTGGGGGTCCGCTCCATAATCTTCCATTTGCTGCTGGAGTTCAGGGGCGCGGGACAGGTCCGTGCTGGCATTGAGCATCTCCAGAATGGTTCTCCTCACCCGGACCACGCGTTCACTCTCAGTGCGGACTACTTGACCTTCCTCAGCCGGTGTAATGCAGGACGGCGCGAGCCTGCCTTGACCCTCGATCTCGACCACACACTGGCGGCATAAGCCCTTGGGGGTCGTGGCGTCATGCAGGCAGATCACTGGAATCTCAATCCCCACACTGCGGGCAGCGTCCAGCAGGGTGGTCCCTTCCGGGACCACACAATTCTTTCCATTGATAATCAGGGAAACTTTCTTTTTCTCAGTCACGGACGCCCTCCTCAATACCGAAATATTCAGGACAGATCTCCAGGGCACTGAGCACTGCAGAACCCGCCGTCTGTCCCAACCCGCACAGGGAACTGTCGGTCATGGTGGCGATCACATCCTTCAACCGTTCAATATCTCCCGGCAAGCTTTCACCTCGCTGGTTGCGATCCAGAATCTCTGCCTGGCGCTGCGTGCCTAGCTGACAGGGGTAGCACTTCCCACAGCTTTCGTGAGCGAAGAAATGCCCCAATCCGTGGAGAACGAAGCGCATATCCACTTCTTCATCAAAGACCACCACTGCGCCAGAACCCAATCCCAGGCCAACTTCCCGGGTGCCCTGGTTGGTCAGTAGAAAATCAAGCTGGTCAGGAGGAACGAATTTCCCTGCCGCGCCGCCCAGCAGCACAGCGCGCAGCTCTTTTCCATCCCGGATACCACCAGCTTTTTCATAGATCAGCTCTTTCAGAGTGATCGGCTGGCTGATCTCATATATACCCGGTCGGGCAACATCCCCGGAGATGCTGAACAGCCGGGGGCCGGGTGAATCCTCTGAGCCCATTTCGCGATATTTTTCAGCACCGATCTTGAGGATCAGGGCGACATTTGCGAGCGTTTCCACGTTATTGATCACAGTGGGCTGATTGAACAAACCATGAGTGGTTGGAAATGGAGGTTTGACGCGAGGAAAGCCCCGTTTCCCCTCTATGGACTCAAACAAGGCTGTTTCTTCTCCGCAGATATACGCTCCTGCACCACTGCGCAGTTCGATCTCAAAATTGAACCCAGATCCCAGGATATTCTTTCCCAGGAACCCGTGCTCAGCAGCAATATCCAGTGCCTGGTGGATCACCTTATGAGAACGTGTATATTCTCCCCTGATATAGAGATAACCTTTTTCTGCACCGACCGCGTAAGCTGCGATCAGCATACCCTCAATAATTGTGAACGGATCTCCTTCGATCAAAGCCCGGTCCTTAAAGGTTCCCGGTTCTGATTCATCCTCATTGCAGACCAGGTATTTGGGAAAGCGATCCACTTCAGCACAGCCTTGCCATTTAAGCCCGGTAGGAAATCCTGCCCCACCCCGACCGGTCAGTCCGGAATCGGATACCTCCTGAATGACTGCCCGGGGCTCTTTTGCCAACGCTGATTTGATACCCTGAAAACCACCAGCGTCCTGAAACGCCTGAATATCCAGAGGGTCAATCTGCCCCACTCTCTCCAACAGCACCCGCTGATCGGCGAAAATCTCGCTGCGGGGGTGCTCTCCCGGGTTGAAGATCCGGTCCAGCGTCGCTTCCCCCACCATATCCCTGCCAATCAGGACACCCGGAGCATGGTCGCATAAGCCCAGGCACTCCACTTCCTCAACGATATACCGGCCGTCCACTGTAGGTTCACCGATACCCACACCCAGATGCTGGCAGATTTCTGCGACCAGCTCACCACTTCCCTGAGAAGCGCAGGAAGGTGTGGTGCAGATCCGGATTACTTTTTCAGCCAGGGGATGGCTGGAGAGCATCGAGTAGAACTCGATCACTCCATAGATATCCGCTAGCGGTACGTTGAGCCTCTCGCTAATGTAAGCAGCAGAACTAGCAGGAATATAATCATGAACTTTCTGAGTTTCCAGGAGGGCTGGAAGGAGCATTTCTCTGCCCCGGCTGCCAGACTTCTCTAGGAACTCCTTCAAAGGGGAAGACACAGGAGGATCGAATCCCATATGTACTCCTTGTTGGGGATTTGAGGAGGATACCGTTAATTGTGAGACTGTACAGTAAAGACCAGCCCTACGTTACGGATTATAACAAGCTCGGTAGATTTTTGGGTATATTTCTGGTGTCTTTTCAGGGTTTCGCTACCTGAAAGGGTTTCATGCTTCCCCGATCTGGCGTAACAATTCGCTCCAGGGATCATCCCTGGGTGTTGATCCAGGTAGTATGGCCCTCACCGGGGACGGCTTGGGGAGAGTTTTATTTATTTTGTCATTGCGAGCGGAAGCGAAGCAATCCAGCGTTTCCCCGTCAGCCCTCAATCAATCATCACTAAAAATACAAACGACTCCTTGATCACAGCTGGATTGCCGCGTTGCTGGGTGAACCCAGCTCCACGCAATGACACCAATAAAGATATCTTTCAATTGCGATCGTTCCTGAGAGGAATCGACAGGGCAGAAAAAGGG